>JAAYDK010000391.1 GCA_012729295.1 Spirochaetales bacterium
AGGGTCGTAATGCCGGCAGCTGTGACTTCATATCATTCGTTCTCAAAAATCTTCTTTACATTTTCAGGCGTGGACCTTCGTTCAAGGTTCGGTCCCGTCAGTTCGTAAAACCATAACTCGAGGAGATAGAGCACCTGCGTATCTGGTTCTACGTGTCCCGCATGCAATCCGTCGACACCTGCGGCGACTATGTGAAGATGAGGCTCGCCTCCGACGACTGACCCGATAAGACTGCATACTTCCATCGCCCCTTCGAAGGTTTCGAATTCATCGACCGCAACCGCTCCCAGGGTTGTCGGCTTATGAACGACTAGGCGCTGCAAGGATCCTACAGCACTGGCAAGGACAGCATTCTTAATACCTAATTCCTTCAGTTCCAGTTTGATGGTCGCCAATAAATCGTCCCCTCTGCCTAACTCCAATACGACATTTTTTCCTGTTTTCCCGATGAATCGTTTCATGCGCATTCCTTTGAAATTTCACGGGGACCAGTACTGCTGGTCCCCATACTGTTACCCTTTTTTCAATCCGTTACTTAAATGATGCCAAGAACTTGTTTGCACGTTCGATAGTCGCTTCAGCAGCCTGCCGGGGTGTCATCTGGCCTGAAGCCACCAACTGGTGCATCTGTTGGATTTCAGCGTCGAAGGCCCAAATGCCTGCCGGTTTCGGTTCCGTCGGAGGTGCTCCGGTAGCAATCATGTTGATGTAGTCTATTTCCTGGGCTGCCACTTTATTGAGATTTGGTTTCAGCATTTCCTGTACTTTGATGCTTCCCGGTACGCCGATTTCCCCGTTATAGATCTTCTGCGCAGCAGGATCGTTGACGAAATAGTTTATGAACTTGGCTGCTTCGTCTTTAAACTTGGAATTGCTGGCAATGGTCATCGCAGAGGTAATCAGTGCCTCGGCAGAAGTGGACGCACCTTCCCGATGCGGGAGTCTTCTCATCTCGACTTCGTCGCCCTTGACTTTCATAAACTGCTGCTCGAGTTTTGCCTGGTTCGCATTTGTCGGTCTGATTAACATCTTCCTAGTATTGAACGCATTGTCGCCGCGCGCTTTGGCATTGTCCTCAACCGTGAACGCAAGAGGAGGAGCTACGCCAGCTTTCCTAAGGTCTTCCATGTAAGCATAGTATTCTTCGATAACCGCGACCGGTACTGCGTAATTTCCTTTGTCGTCTACCCACTTGGCATTATTTTGGCGTACCCATGTCCACCAATAGTTTTCATCCTTGCTGTAATCGCCGAACGCATACGTTCCGGCCGGCATCTTCGGCTGGACATCGGTCTTTAACCAGTTGGCAAATTCCTTCCAGCTCATGCTTTCGTTAAATGCGAAGATATCGATACCCAGCTCTTTTGCCCACGTCATGTTGATGATCATGGTAGGAGCCGTGATACCAAGCGTGATAGCAACGAGATCGCCGTTGATTCTTCCAGAGTCAACCATGCCCTGATTCCAGTCCTTCAGATCAATGACTCCGCTTTTCACGTAGGATTCGAGCGATACGACCGCACCCTTGGCGAAGTATTCACCGAGCTGGTTATTGGTGTACTGATGGACATCAGGAAGATTTTTCGCTGCAACCAACGTTGCCATCTTGCCCCAATAGTCGGCCCATCCGGCATATTCTGGTGTTAGCGATACATTGGGATTCAACTTGCCGTACTCTTCGATGATCGAAAGATATTTCTCGTCTCTTCCGGTAGCTCCCCACCAAGAAATCCTTAATTCCGGGTTAGCAGCTGTTTCGGTTGCACCGCCGGCGAACAAGAGTCCTCCAACAAAAACCGAAAGCAAGAGAACTGCAAAAACACTGCATGTTCCTTTTTTCATAATTCCTCCTCCTATTAGGCTTTCGCCAAAAAGATTTAAAATTTAAGTCCCGTAGTCGAGATTCCCTCTATCAGCAGTCGTTGGAATAAGGCAAAGAGGATAAGAATCGGGATAATCGATACCGTGGACATCGCCATCATTTGTCCGTAGGCCGGTAGTACATCCGGATCGACAAAACGTTTGAGAGCCAGAGAAACCGTGTGCAGCTTCGGATTGGTCAGATACACCAGCTGCGGAAAAAAATCATTCCATGTCCACAAAAAGCTGAAGATCGTTGTCGTCACCAATGCTGGCTGGCTTAGCGGGATGATAATTCGAGAAAAAATCCCCCACGCATTGCACCCATCAACGATTGCTGCCTGATCGAGTTCTTGGGGAATTCCGCGCATGAACTGCACAAGCAAGAAAATAAAGAATGATTCGACAGCAAAGAATTTCGGAAGCACAATGGGAAGCATAGAATTCGAAACGCCGAGCTTAAAAAACATGACGTACTGGGGGATAATGACGGCATGCTGGGGAAGCATGATGGTTCCGAGCATCAGTGCGAACATGACTGCCTTCAGTCTGAAGTCTTTTCTTGCAAATGCAAAAGCGGCAAGCGAACATGAGACGAGATTACCGACTGTCGCCAGCAATACGAGCAAGAACGAATTTTTAAAGTAAAGCGAGAATG
>JAAYDK010000047.1 GCA_012729295.1 Spirochaetales bacterium
ATTTCGGCAACGGGAAAGTAGTTGTTCTTGAAAAAGGTACCGACGTAACGATTGCTGCAAACGGAATTACCGCAACCATGGCGCTAGAAGCGAGAAAACTTTTGGCAGAACGAGGAATCGATGCAGAAATCTTATCCGTACCGTTTGTAAAACCATTTGACGACGACGGATTGGCCGCATCGGTTGCAAAAACGGGAAAACTGGTAACTGTTGAAGAACACAACATAGTCGGGGGGTTCGCAAGCGCGTGTCTTGAAGCTCTGGCTCGTAAACGATTATCGTGTACCTTTGAACCGATTGGCATTCGGGACCGCTTCACCGAGACCGGTCCTTACGACTCATTGTTGGAAACATATGGGATTTCTGCGAAGAATATTGTCGATACGGTGTTGGCGATGATTCGCTGAATCGGATATCTTGTAATGGAGGAGAAGAAAACATGAACGTATCAGTAAAGAAAGCGTATGACCTGCTCAAGCAATGGAAAGGCGATCGTTACGTCTTTGGAGTCGGTGTGTTGGATCAGATTGGTTCAATTACCGCCGCGTATGGCAAGAAGGCTTTGGTAGTGTGCAACAACACCTATATGAAGCCGGTAGCCGATCGAGTCGCCGCCTCGCTAAAAGCCGCGCATGTTGAATTGGCCGGTGGTTCGATTGCTCCCGATGCCAAGCCCAATGCGCCTCGTGAAGACGTTTATCGACTGGAGTCGTACATTCTTCATTATAAGCCACAAGTAATCGTGGCCGTCGGCGGGGGATCGACAATCGACGCCTGCAAGGCTGCCAACATGCTTGCGACGCTCGGTTCGGCGGTAACTCCCGAAATCGATCATTACTTCGGTACCGGTGTGGTGACGAAGTCTTTGGAAGACACAGGGAAGAAACTGCTTCCGCTGATTGCCGTTGAGACCTCTGCCAGTAGCGGAGCCCATCTTACCAAATATTCGAACATTACCGATCCGGTTGTCGGACAGAAAAAACTGATTGTCGATATGGCGGTCGTACCGCAAGTTGCGGTATTTGATTACGAGACGACCGTTTCGATGCCGTTGAGCGTTACGATCGACGGAGCATTGGATGCGATTGCCCATACATTCGAGGTATTCTGCGGAGCGAAAGGCGAGCACTATCAGAAAGCAGCCGAAATTGCCGAAACTGCGATGGATCTGGTTACTACCTATGCCAAGGTTTTGGTCAAAGATCCAAAAAATATCGAAGCCAGGGAAGCAATCGGATTGGCTACCGACCTCGGCGGTTATGCTATCATGATCGGAGGAACCAGTGGCGCGCACCTTACCAGCTTCTCGCTGGTCGATATTGTCGCCCACGGGACTGCCTGCGGGATTATGAATCCGTATTATGCGGTATTCTATGCCAAGGCTATCCAGGAACAACTGAAGGTTGTCGGCCACATTTTTGCCAAACACGGTTATATCAAAGAAGATGTTGCCGCTCTGAGCGGACGTGAACTGGCTCTGGTCGTATCTCAGGGAATGATCGAGTTCGGCAAATCCATCGGTGCTCCCACCAAACTCAACGATCTGAAGGGTTTCACCGAAGCGCATGTCGCTCGAGCTCTGAATGCAGCCAAGGATCCCCAGCTTGAAATGAAACTGAAGAACATGCCGGTTCCGATGACCGCAGCAGATGTCGATACCTATATGGAACCGATTCTGAGAGCAGCAGCTACCGGTGACCTGTCAATCATTAAAGAAATGTAACAAACATCCGGGAGGAGAGGCATGAAGATTAGAAATCCGTTCGGAAACAACTATGCGGATCTCGTGGTCCCCGATCATGTAAAGACGGTGGCTATGAATCCCCCCAAAAGAATTTCTGATGCAAAACAGGTGATTGCACAAGCTTTGGCTCATCCGATTGCCTCTCGGTCTTTTATTGAGATTGCCAAGGAAAAGCTTGCGCTTCGCCCTTCGGATGCGCAAGCTGTCATCCTTGTATCGGACAACACCCGTCCTGTTCCCTATAAGGGGGAGGAGGGGATTTTACTGCCGCTGGTCGAGGCTCTGCTTGATTGCGGCTATGCAACGGACCATATCCTGGTTCTCATTGCTACCGGAACGCATCGGGATATGACCAAGTCCGAAATTGCAGACATGATCGATCCGAAGGTGTTCGAACTCGGAATTACCATAATCAATCATAACTGCCATGACGCTAAGAATCTGGTTTCTTTGGGGAAGACACGCAGGGGAACCGAGATTGAATTAAACCGCTTCTATGTAGAAGCCGATCTAAAAATCGCAACAGGACTGGTCGAAAGCCACTTCATGGCCGGAGCTTCGGGCGGTCGCAAAGCCGTCTGCCCCGGAATCATCAGTGAAAAAGGAACGTATGTGTTTCATAGCGCCGTTCTGATGGCTGATCCTAATGCTCGGGATTTGAATCTCGAAGGGAATCCGGTTCATCTAGAATCGCTGGAAGTCGCTCAGACCGTTGGTGTTGATTTTCTCGTCAATGTCACAGTCGATCATGAGTTCCATGTTACCGGTGTGTTCGCAGGAGATTTGGTAAAAGCTCACGAAGCAGCCGTAGAACATCTGAAAAAGAGCGTTCAAGTTGAATCTAGTGCTGCCGATGTGGTCATTACCCATGGTGGATTCGTGGGTATCAACCATTACCAGTGCGCTAAGTGCGGTGTGGCCAGCTTGGGCATTTTAAAGAAAAACGGGTACCTTATCATGATCGCCGACACGAAAGATATGGCTAATCCTGTCGGATCGCTCAATTATCGTACGACGCTGGCATTGTTGAAACTCGTTGGTGGACAAGCATTTCTACGATTGATAACCAGTGACGACTGGACGTTCATCCCCGAACAATGGCAGGTACAGCAATGGGCAAAAGTTTTCGATCGTATCCCACAGGATCATCTTCTATTCTATTCGCCAAAGATGGATGCATGGTGGTGGCCGGGCCTGCCCGGAAGTGATGCACGTCAATTCTTATCCCTCGAGGATCAAAAGAACCCATCGTCCGATTGCTTTACCAAAGTCGTTTCGGGGGCATTGCAGGCGATTTCCGAAAAAGAGCACCGCTCGATCGACGAATTATCGATTACGTGGATTCAGGACGGCCCCTATGTGGTTCCCGTTTCAAAACGCTTATAAGTTCTGAGAGCGGATACCTTTTGTCTTACAATATTCAGAGGAGTTGACCATACTATGAAACTAGCGTTGGCTATTGCGGGAGAGAAGGCTCTTCCCAGTGCGTTTGTCGTCTTTCGGGGTTTTTCAGAGTCGATGCGTAAAGCAGCGGCCTTAGGTTACGACGGCGTTGAATTAGCTTTGAAACATCCGAATGAAATCGATAAAAACGAACTATCTTCGATGCTGGCGAAATACCGTTTGGAAGTCTCCTGTATTTCTAGCGGTCAAGTGTATGCGGCGCTCGGCTATGCATTTACAGATTCGCAACCGGAACGAAGAGCAGAGCTAAAGTCCATATTTACCGGACTTATCGACTTGGCTGCCGACTATGGTCAGATGGTGAATATCGGAAGAGTCCGCGGTCCCGTGAAAGACGGAAATCGCGAAGAGGCCGACACACTGTTTATCGACATGGCTCAACAGTTATGTGACTATGCAGCACCAAAGGGCGTAACGATGATTCTCGAACCGGTGAATCGGTACGAAATCAACTATATCAATTCGGTAGAAGAGGGAGTCGCACTTCTTCAAAAAGCTGGAATTGCAAACCTGAAGCTGATGCCGGATGTATTTCACATGAATATCGAGGACGCGCAAATCGGTCCGACGCTGGAAAAAAACATAGATTTGGTCGGATATATCCACCTCGCAGATTCTAACAGACACGCTCCCGGAGACGGGCATCTCGACTTCGACGATGTGTTCAGATGCATCAAACGCGCCGGATACGACCGGTGGTGCTCGGTGGAAATCCTACCGTATCCCGATCCCGATACTGCCGCAGCTCGCGCAATCAAATACCTGCATCCCTACTTCGTCTAGTCAAAGAGAGACTTCCGATCGGCCTACATGCCGATTGGAAGCCCGATAAACTTCAGGGCAATGGTAATTA
>JAAYDK010000395.1 GCA_012729295.1 Spirochaetales bacterium
CAGGATCTGGCACACTTCCTTTGTCCAACAACCACACTCTGGAAGACCGACGTTGTGTTGGGCGAGCAGCAGCGACAGGAGTTCTTCCAGCAGTATGTTGAGGCAGTGGCTGGTCGTTTTGCGACCGATGTCATCTCAGAGCGGTTGGACGACTATCTGGCAATCTCTTGTTTGCGCGGAGTAACTTGGTCGGCCATGGCTTTGGCAGAGCATCGACTGGGAATCAGGAAGGTAGCCGATGAATATACACTCAAAAAGATTGAGTTATATCTGACAAGAGCTTTTCTTGACTCAATCTCGGGGTTTTTTGACGCGAGAAGCTGAATGGCGAATAATAAATCGACAAGTCATACAATTGTAATGTCAAAAAACAGTCAACAGGGTTAGCTCACTGAGATGGATTGGTCGTAGTTCAAGACTTGGAACCAGGTCTTTCCGGGAGTCAGCTTAATACTGGTACCGTTGGCATCCTTGAAGCGCGGCGGATTGCTGCCATCGCTGGTCCATGTCACATCGATGCGTTTGCCATTGGAGAATATCGCTGCTTCACCACTGCTGTTCATGTCGATAGCTTGCGTGGGACCTCCCAACACTGGTATATATGTCACCCACATCACTACAATGTTGTCGGCGTTGACCTGACTGTTATCGGCAGCGTCGATAGTGGGTCCATCCATTGAACGGAGATAAGCCTTCTCAGAGTCATTCCAAAACCATTCGGCGACATAGTAGCTGCTGAAGGGAACAGTAATCGAGTTTGCAGTGCTGGAAGAGGCAGTGGCATTCACACCAAACTCCAGATTGTGAGGTGCATCTGCTGTGATATTGAAGCCATGAGTTTCTGCGACAGCATAGGCTTGTGAGAGATGAAGGTAGAGATTATGTGGCGCGTAGCGGTAGTCGACACGGTAGTAGAGCTCAGAAGCCTTGCCATGCGACAAGTCTGCTAATCCAGCCGCGGCAATCTCGGAGAGCACCACGTCGTTTGCGCCACTCATGAAGAACAAGGCATCGTATTGTGGCACCAGCGTAACGTCAGAATTGCGCCCGCTTCTCACTGGCCCCACTTCGTCGGGTATTATGCTTTGGTATATACAGTTCATCCGACTGATCCCAGATTCGGTGATGGTCTCATACACGACATCTGCGCTTGCGATACCCAGCTGCGGTCGCGCTTCTGGAGTGTTTTCGATCTTGACAGATAGCGCGCGTCGAAGTGTTTCTGACTTATCCGCAGCTTCTTCACCAGTTAGGGGATAGAGGAAGACTTCAGGCTCATCTGGCTGAGGCTTGACTTCAACCACCTCAACGTCTTTGATCGGTTCAGGATCTGTGACAACTGGCTCTTGCTTGGCTGGATTGGCAATAATAAAGGTAATCGCTGCGGCGACAGCCAAAAGAGCAACAACACTGCCACCGATTAGCAGGTATTTTTTCCAATTCAACTTCATTACTATCTCCAAAATCTGGATTCACAGACGTTTTTAACAAAAACTATACTACCATTATTTAAAAGGTGTGCTCTCATCTGCCAGCGAGATGCCTGTGAAGGCAAAGCAGGTGAGGCAGAAGCGCACAAAGAGTCGTGCAGGCTGGTTCATGCGGTATGGACTGCGCGCAAAGAGCCATTCAGGGGGTCTGGGCTCGAATGATCAGAAATGGAGGACGATCAGATGAAGAAATTGCTTGCAATACTAATGGTTGTGGTTCTTGCTGGAGTGCCACTTGTCGGCTGAGGCGGTTCAGGTAGCAAAGACTCAGGTGGCAAGGCAGCTACCGGTTCAGAAAGTGGAGCTACTGATGATCCGGGTCAATCAAACGATGGTACAG
>JAAYDK010000433.1 GCA_012729295.1 Spirochaetales bacterium
CCTTCCTCTTCTCGGAGACGCTTACGGCGTTGGTGCTTGTTTTCTCAGTCATTATCGTCTCCTTTCTAAACGAGGTAATAGACGGATGGATTGGTACCCTGCTCGGGTAGCAACTGCTTGTAATCACGTTCGAGAATGACTTTCGAGATCTCACTTTCGGGGTCGTCCAAGTCGCCCCAATAACGTGCCCTTGAGAGGCAGACTGTCACGCACATCGGCTGCTCGCCTTTGGCGAGTCTGTGGTAACACCTAGTGCATTTCTCGACCGTATGCTTCTGATGCGTGAATGCCGCAGCGTCACCAACCGCGTGACCAACATGGAACTTTGGCTCTTCCCAATTGAAGGAGCGCACGCCATTGTAGGGGCAAGCAGCCATACACATACGACAACCGATGCACTTCTCGGGATCTTGATGCACGATGCCCGTCTCGGGATCCTTATAGGTCGCGCCTACGGGGCAAACCTTCACACAGGCTGGGTTCTCGCAATGCTGACAAGCAAGGGTGATGTAACCCATCCTCGTATTGGGAAAGACCCCTTTGGGCGTATCCATGTACTCTCCGCCCTCAGTTAGAGCGCTGGTCCACCAGATACCCTCTGGAAGATTATTCTCAATATGACATGCTACAGAGCAGGTATGGCAGCCAATACAACGCTTCGTATCGATAGCAAATCCATAGCGCATGATTTCCCTCCTTAAGCTTTCTTGAAATCGACGCGTGCATCATAGAATGACGCAGCTGATGGATAGGGATCCATACCAGGCTGGGACATCTCCTGATAACCGCCTTCGATGAACTGATGGCGCTGCCAACCCTTGGGAATGGAGAGGACACCTGGAGCTATCGACTCGTCTACAAGGCATTTCACAACGCAGCGCCCACGATCGTTGAAGACCTCAACCAAGTCTCCGCTTTCCACTCCACGCGCCTCAGCGTCGATGCCGTTGACCTTTGCGAGCGGCTCAGGATCGAGCTCGCGCAAAAGGGCGACTTCACCCCACTGGGTGTGCGTACGAAAACGTGAGTGCTCCTGCAGGTACACAAGTGGGTATTTCTCTTTGAGCGGATTATCAATCCCAGCTTCAAGCGGTTCCTGATAGTAGACGATGCGCTCTTTATCGATACGCGCCGACAGATCCTGACCATAATTCAGGCGTGGCTTCGGAGTCTCGGTATATAGCCGTACGAGACCGAGTTCAGTACTGAAGGGTTCGTTGAGGCCAGTGATGTACGAGCCGCCAGGGGTGCCAGTCGTCTGGATGAACTTCTCCTCGCGGAAACGCTCTAGCGAAAGGTTACGTGCCTTTGAGGCTTCATTGCTAAAGAGAATTGCACATAGTTCGTCAAAATTCGGTTCTTCGGGGAACGAAGCTTCGAAGCCGAGAGCCCTACCCAGCAGACAGGCGATCTGGGAGTCAGTTTTGCTTTCATAAAGGGGCTCGATGGCCTTTTCCTGATAAATCGTGTAAGGATTATTGTAACCTGCACGGATGTCTTCCTGCTCGTACCAGGAACTTGAAGGTAGAACCATATCGGCGTAGCGAGCCGAGTCGGTGAGCTCCATGTCGATGACCACATAGTAGTCAAGGTTTGCTATGAGCTTGTCGATGGTCTCCTGCTTCTGACCGCCAAGGTTACTCACGGGGTTGGAGCAATAAGAAACCATGACCTTGATGGGGAACGGTTTGCCGTTAAGGGTTTGGGTGGAAGCCACTTCTGGCAGGATGCCAAACGGGATCACAGCATTGAGGAGCTTATACTCTTTGGTAATCCAGAGGCCAAG
>JAAYDK010000392.1 GCA_012729295.1 Spirochaetales bacterium
AGAGCAAATGACAGCGAATCAGTTTACCACCTACCAGTCAACTCCTGTAGAATGGATCCAATCATTTTACGAGGAGGGCGAAAGGTGTGATCATAGAAATGGACTTATATGCGGAGATTCGGAACGCTATTTGCTGACTCACCTCACTTTGCTGCATTCCTTCGACATAAAGCCTCATTTTCCTGCTAACGCATTCAGCTTTTCCGCCCAGCAGCATAATTGCTCATGCAGGATTAGAAGGAACCACCGCATTTATCTCTGTCTCAAGCGTCTTGATGCCATCCAATATTTCATCAAAGCCTGGCTTCTGTCCAAAAAGCATATTCTGCATATGCTCATAGTCGTCATAAAGCTTATCAACACTATATTCTGGGGGGATCAAACGCATAGTTCCGCGCTTCGCAAGCTCGTAACATGCCCATGGACAACGGTAAAACTTATCCTTGAATTTCACTACCCGAGCGAGTAAGGCCTCATCAGCTAGCGCATTCTCTTTGACAGACGTTTTTACCATGCGATATAGATCATAATAGTGCCGAGAATACCGGCTGGGGAACTCTCTGTCGGCGGCGCGATAGGCCTCCCTGTGCAGGATGGTCACCTTTTCCCAGAAGGTTCTCTCCGGCAGCACGGTCAGTACATCTGTCGTAGACTGTTCGAACAGTCTTCCGTACTGCTGAGCTGTATAGGGAGTGATGTGCTGTAGCTGCGCCGGAGTCCAAGCCGCAAGCGCCCCAATCTCAAGCCGGATTTCCTGTAAAATTGCGCTATCTGAAAAACTGCTCGGATAAGAGAATTTCACCGTTTGTCGGTCGGCCTCGTCGATGGAGCATTTGATGGGAAGAGCAAGTTCACCCGAAAGATCCTGCAGGACTTCTGGTAGGAAAGTATCCCGCAAAAATGCTTCTGCTCTTGTATTCGCTTCTTTATTGAATGAATTCTGTTTTGTGTTGCTGCGTTCCAACCACGGCTCGTCTTTTTCATATCCGAGAACACGCCAGTCAAGGATCAGATCGATGTCCTCGGAAAAGCGCTCGATCAGGCCATATGCCTTAGAAAGGCTGGTCCCACCCTTAAAAGCTAAATTGTCCTTCCAGCGACAGCGGTGGAAAAGGTAATCCAATATCCAGCAAACCCAGAAGTCCTTTTCAATAATCGCTTCAGTAAGCCCCATTTTGTTCGCAGTGTTGCGAAAGAGAGCCTCGCGATGCTTTGGTTCAAACTTTGCAATCCTTTTCATCGGTTACCTCATTTGCAAATCCGTTTGATTATGTCATAAATCCATCCGGTAGCGTATTTTGCTTCCTTCAGCATCGCGCGTTTGTCTTGCTTTGAGAGTGTGTTTGCAATAGCCGAAACTGTTTTTTCCGTGATTTTATCCTTGCCTAATGATTTCAGCGCCTGTATGGTGAGAGCTGTTTTATAGGAAATCTTCGAGATTTCTTTATTGGTAGTGTGCTTAAATTTCAAGGTGATGCTGTCAAATGAATATTCTTTATATGGTCCATCACTGACATACAGCCAAGTTGCCGGAACCTGGGTGGACAGGCCCAACATATTTAACGCGGTATCACCACTGGGGACGATCGTCCAGCCGTAGTTGCGCGCCAAAGCATGAGCTACCTTGTTCGGTGACGGTGCAACATATTCTTTTAGAAAATCATTGTATTCCGGATACTCATAAACACCGCGCATGATGCGACGGAGAACGCCATCTGCTTCCAAACGTGATAATGCTTTGCGAATTGCGACATCATCGGCTATTTCAGAAAAATCAGAATTAACATAAACTTTCCCTGTTTCTGCGGACTCAATTGTACTTTGGACTTGTTTAAGATAATTTGCACGGCTCATTTCGTCACCTCGTCACGAATAATATACATTTATTGTGACCAAATTACAAGCGCTTATTCAAATTTCCAGAATATTCAACGGTTGCTATCTTTTAGAATATGATTAACGATTCCTAACAGAATCAAGGAATAAAATGACACGTGTCTGCGTGGATTTGCCACATCATTTGCCACATTTGAGGTGTGGAAATAGGTCAAATCAGGTCAATGCGGTTACAGATACTTCCATTTCCTGAAAAATAAAAAAGCGCTGAATGCCTTGAAATCAAGGGTTTTCAGCGCGTTATTTCTTGGTATCTCCTAGGGGAGTTCGCGTCTTTGCCAAAGCAAATCCGCCGTCCTTCGCCTCCCCGCTCGGTCGGCTCGGACCACGGCCTGCTCACCGCTCCGCCGGAGCGCTTCGCGACGGCCGTGCCCTTTCGGGTTCGACTCCCCGTCGTCGCTTGGCAACGAAAAAGAAGCGCTGTGCGCTTCTTTTTCTCTTGGTATCTCCTAGGGGAGTCGAACCCCTGATTCCGCCGTGAGAGGGCGACGTCTTGACCACTTGACCAA
>JAAYDK010000393.1 GCA_012729295.1 Spirochaetales bacterium
TCTTTGGCTATCAGGCGGGCGGCCTCTTTGCCGATTCCAGAATTGGCTCCTGTGATAACGCAGATTTTCGTATCCATATGCTTTCCTTTTCTATTAGACCGATCGGTCTAGACCTATTGGTCTAATACTATCTCGATGAAAGCCGGTTGTCAACAACGCATTGTCCCAATATGATCGAATCATTGACCATTCTCCGATCCAGGATAATTTTTATTGTTGGCACCCATCCCGGCGAAAGCACGATAGCAGGACGTACATTGTAACATGAGAATTCTACCGTAGATGTACACCTACGCTCACGGTTTACCGTAAACACCGTTTTCAACCAGATAATTTTTTTATTCACTTTTTTATCGTATTCATATAACCGACAACATTCACTTTGCTTGGCAGGCCGCTTAGGATATGATACAAGTCATGGATTCCTATAGCAGAGCATATCCGGAATTTTCTCTGTGCGGTCTGAACTGCGGCTTATGTGTGCGTTATCATACCGACGGTCCGTCACGATGCCCCGGATGCGGAGGAAATAGATTTTCAGAACTGCATCCTTCTTGTCCGATTATCACATGCAGTAAAAAACATGAACATATCGAGTATTGTCATGAATGTGCTTCCTATCCGTGCGACCGGTACCGAGATGAAGCCGAATACGATTCATTTATTACCTATGCTTCCCGTTTGGCCGATCAGACAAAAGCAAAATCTTTCGGAATCGAAGCATACCAACATATTCTGAATCAGAAGATAGAACTCTTGAGACACTTGATTGAACATTACGACGATGGTAGACATAAAGGATTTTGTTGTCTTGCCGTAAACCTTTTCGAGTTACCCGTACTACAACAGATTGTAGAAAAAATGAAAACTGTTGAGCTTGCATCGGTAAAAGAACGAGCAGCATATATGGCCGAACTGATGAATAAAGAGGCTGAAAATCACCACTTATTATTGCGCTTGAGACGGAAATAGTAAGAGGATCAAGTATGAATGACAAGGTGTTACAATGGCTTTTAGAGGAAGAAGATCCTTCGGTACGGTATGCAACGCTGACAACCTTGCTGGATAAGCATGCCGATGACTGTGCAGTGCAATCAGCTCGAAAAGCCATTATGGAAAGAGGTACGGTCAGACAGTTGTTAGATCTGCAAAAACCAGGCGGCTGGTGGTCTACTGATCCGAATGCGTTCTATACAGACAAGTATCGGGGGACTGTGTGGAATCTAATCATTCTGGCGGAACTGGGAGCAGACGCCTCTGATGAGAAAGTTCGAAGCAGTTGCGAGTTTATCATAAGCCATTCTATGGAACGGTCTTCAGGAGGATTCTCGACAGCCGAGAGCAGAAAGACCAAGCAGGGTCTACGTAATCTAGTAATTCCTTGTCTGACGGGCAATATGGTGTTTTCGTTGGTAAAATTAGGATATGGCCAGGATGAGCGCGTACAGAAGGCAATCGATTGGATTTGTACCTATCAGCGAATCGACGACGGAGATGCAAAACGTCCTTGTGGCGACATGTACGACCGCTATCCCTATTGCTGGGGTGCCCATTCATGCCATATGGGAGTTGCAAAGGCGCTTAAGGGTCTGGCAGCTATTCCAAGCCATGCACGTACTGTTCGAATCAATTCCAAGTTGGATGAATTGGTAGAATATTTTCTCAAACACCGCATCTATAAGAAGAGCCATGATCTGAGTAAAGTATCGAAAAGCGGATGGTTGAAATTCGGGTTTCCATTGATGTATCAGAGTGATGTATTGGAATTAATGGACATCATGGCATCGCTTCATGTGCATTCCGAAGCACTGGAAGAAGCTCTCGATCTTATTGAAAGCAAACAGGAGACCGACGGCACTTGGAAGATGCAAAATTCATACAACGATCGATTTCTCGTACCGATCGAAACACTATCAAAACCTTCAAAATGGATCACCCTAAGAGCTCTCAGAGTACTGAAAGAATATCGCAAGACGAGTATGTGATCTATAAGCTGTTAATAGTACCAATACGGCTTCAGTTTGTCTTGATAAGCAGAAAACACTTGTTTGTAGATATCGGGTGCTTTTCTCTGGGTGAAGTAGTTGTCATATCGAATGCTAATCACATCCGCAAGAGGCGGTGGACTCGTATCTTCATGCAGTAAGTGCAACGGGTAGTTCATGCCGTACGGCAAAGGTGCCACACCATCGGGACAGCTTCTTAAAAGTGTAAAGGAATAAACCGCTTGATGAAAAAACAACTCGGTAAGTTTGTCATTGACGAATAGAGAACGCACCTTGGCCATCGCCAGGAGGTTTTGCAGAGCTCTTGCGGTAAGAGAAAATATACCCGTATTCACATGTGCCAGCACCATCCCTGCGTTCCAATACGGTAGAATCCTTTCTTTTGAAATCAATGTCGTAACAGGCGGGTAATCGGTACTGTTGCAGCTAAAATATGTATCTAA
>JAAYDK010000394.1 GCA_012729295.1 Spirochaetales bacterium
CATTACTATCGTGCCTTTAATTTACTGTGAGTAAGGAGAAGTATAGAATGCGGCTGCAACACATCTACAAGTCCGATATTAATCGAGAAATCAATGGCGTTATCAAGGTTGCGCAGAACGATGAAAAAAGCATCGAGCAGGAGCTAAGCGAGTACATCATCACCCGCGAACTGCGTAAGCATTTCAATACATTTTTGACCAACTATGAAAAGTCTTTGAGTTATCCCACTGATAAAATCGGTGTTTGGATTTCTGGCTTTTTCGGAAGTGGCAAATCTCACTTTTTGAAGATATTGTCATATCTTCTTTCCAATGAAACGGTTGTCGGGAAAAAGGCAGTTGACTATTTCTACGACAAGTTTGATGATCCGATGATGTTTGCTCTGCTTGAACGCTGCGCGAATGTTCCTACGGATACCATCCTGTTTAATATTGATTCCAAAGGTCCTATCAACAAGGACAAGACCGCAATCCTTCGTGTGTTCGCCAAGGTCTTCTATGAATACCGCGGATTTTATGGAGACGACCTGAAGGTTGCCAGACTTGAGCAGTTCATTGAAAGCTCCGGCAAAATGGATGCGTTTAAAAATAAGTTTGAGGATCTTCACGGCGACAGCTGGGAGGATTCCCGCGCCGCCTTTTCCTTTTTCGAAGACGTTGTTGTTGAGGCGCTTGCCGATACGCTCGGCATGAGTGAGACGGCTGCCCGCAACTGGTTCAATGGAACGGAAACGGCGGATATATCTATTGAGCAGCTTGTGAAAGAGATCAAAGATTACATTGATTCCAAGGACAAGGATTTCCGTCTGCTGTTTATGGTGGACGAAGTCGGTCAGTACATTGGCGCTGACGGGAGCCTGATGCTGAACCTTCAGACAATCGTTGAAGAAATCGGCTCCAGATGCGGTGGGCGTGTTTGGGTGATGGTCACCAGCCAGGAGGCAATCGACTCGATAACCAAGATAAGCGGCGATGACTTTTCCAAGATTCTGGGACGCTTTAATACCAGACTTAGCCTGTCCTCTTCTTCTGTTGACGAAGTTATTAAAAAGCGTATTCTCACAAAGACCGAAAACGCTGCCAATATGCTGATACTCAGCTACAACAAAAACAGCGCGGTTCTCAAAAATCTGTTCACATTCAACGATGCCGTGCTGGACCTCAAGGGATATACAAGCGAGTACGACTTTATAGAAACCTATCCCTTTGTGCCCTATCAGTTCCGCTTGATGCAAAACGTTTTTGCCCAGATTCGTAAGCATGGGAACTCCGGTAAGCACCTTTCCGGCGGTGAGCGCTCCATGCTTTCCGGCTTTCAGGAAGCGGCTCAAGCTATCCAGGATAAAGACGAGAATGCACTTGTACCATTCAGTCTGTTCTATAACACGGTTCACACCTTCCTTGAAAGCACCATCCGCCGCGTTATCGACCGCTGCCAAACGGCGGCGGACAACCACGACGGTATAGAACAGTACGATGTCAGTATCTTAAAGCTCCTGTATCTGATTCGCTATGTCGATGATATCAAATCGAACGTGGATAACATTACCACCTTAATGGTGGAGGATATCCGGGCTGACAAGATCAACATGCGTAAGTCTATTCAGGAGTCTCTTGACCGTTTAGTATCTCAGAACTATGTTGCCAGAAACGGCGATACCTATACCTTTTTAACCGACGATGAGCAGGACATCGAAAGAGATATTCGTAAAATGCCGGTGGACAGTGCAACGATTGTACAGTCCATTGCTCAAATCATCTTTGGCGATTTGTATATCAGCAAGAAGTTCAAATACGGCAAGTATGATTTCCCTTATGATCAGATCATCGATGACACAACAATCGGTCAACTGACAGGAGCAGTCCGTCTGCGTATTCTGACTGTCGTTTCCGATCTGCATACTGAAGGAGATGAGAGGCTGCTGATGCGTTCTCGTGCCGGTAATGAGGCCATCCTTGTCCTCTCCGATAATCCGTACTTTTATGATCTGGATAATGCGGCAAAAATTCGCAGGTATGTCAAAAGCCGCAATGTTACTCAACTGCCGGAAGCAATCCAGCATATCATCCGCGGAAAACAGCAGCAGGCTTCCGCTTATGAGAAAACCGCCAAAGAGCATATCGCTTCGGCAATTCTTGAAGCAAAGGTATATGTTTCCGGAGAGATAAGCGACGTCAAAGCTACGACGGTGAAAGATAAGATCGAAAAGGTTTTGTCCGGCCTGGTGGAAAGCGTTTACTTCAAGCTCGGCTATATCACGCACAATTTTGACAACGACGGCGAGCTTCTGCAGATTCTCTCAAACCAGAACAAGCCGCTGACCTTCGGTTGTGGTGATGCGGAATACAACCCCGAAGCGGTTGATGAAGTGGATCAGTTTCTTGAGCTTCAGGGGATGAAATTGCTGCCTACTTCCATGGGCGATATTCAACGCCGTTTTTCTGCGATCCCTTATGGCTGGCGCGAGATTGATATCGCGGCTGTGATCTGTTCGTTGATTTCCATTCAGAAGGTTGCTCTCCAGTACAGCGGCAGCATGATCCAGCCGACGGACAGTCGTATCCTCGACTATCTTAGAAGAAAGACGGAAATCGACAAAACGCTTGTGACCCGCAGGACTGCTATCCCCGATTCCCTGATGAGGAAGTCCCGTGAGTTCTTAAAAGAATACTTCAATACCATGGATCTGCCTTCCGATGAAGATAACTTGATAGACTATGTGCTGAACAGATTTACCAAGGAACGGGATACGCTGCAAGACCTGCTGGATAATCAGTACGTATCAGGCAGCTACCCGGATAAGTCCGTTGTGGAAAATGGCATTAAGCTTTGCAACGGCTTGCTCTTTCAGAAGAAAGACAATACCGCTCTTTTGACCAAGATGGTCGATATGAGCGATGATTTCCTTGATCTGAGTGAAGATATGGCCAATGTTTTCGCCTTCTTTAAGAATCAAAAAACCATCTTTGATAGCGCGGCGGAGCTTATCAACCAGCTTTCCGCTGAAGGCGACTATATTCAGGCTGAGAAGGAAGCCATGGAAGCACTTGCTAAAATTAGAACCATCCTCGGTATGTCCAAGCCGTATCGGAACATCGCCGATCTGCCCGACCTGATTCAGAAAGTACAGACAGCCCATGGACAATTATTAGCGCTTAAAAAGCAGGATGTATACGCAGAAATACAGGCCGCGATGGGCGAAATTCACCAAACGGCCGAGCCTGACCAGAACAGCGTTGTGGCGAAAGCTGACGACGCGCTTGCCGCAAAGAAAAAAGCCGCTCAGGACACGACGACCCTGGTCCAGCTGGATGCCATGAAGATTCAGATTGACAGCATCCGCCAGCAGTATCTCAAAGCGCTGATGGTGGAAAATAATCCGCAGAAGAAGGTGGCTACCGCGTATCGCAGCAGCCTCGGCTACAGCATCAAGCTGAAGAACGAAGAAGATGTTGATCAGTATGTTGCGGACATCAAGGAGAAACTGATGGGATTGCTTCACGGCAATGATGTGCTGCATATTATTTAAAAGAATGAAGTTGGCCAGAAGGCTTGGTTCGTCTTTCATGGAATAGCATATAGGAACGCATTCTTTGAAGAACTTGGCAGAAGAAATCAAAGTGAGTAACAGGATATCTGATAAGGAGTACAGCCATGAACAAAACCGCAATCAAAAACTTCGCGATCTGGGCGCGGGTGCAATTGATGGAGGCCGCGAAGCAGAGGGCCTTTGAATACGGCATCACGGAGGGGGGCAAAAACAAAACCAATGTCGATGTGATTGCCGGGCGCTTGCTGTCCCCGCAGGAGATCGAACAGCGGCAGCAATTGATTACGCAGATTCAGCAAAAGGGCTTCACCCAGGTGATGGAGGAAGCGGCCTACACATGGTTCAACCGCTTTATTGCGCTGCGGTTTATGGAGGTCAACGGCTATCTTCCTTCGAAAATCCGCGTTTTTACAGACGAGACCGGCGCCTTCAAGCCGGAGATATTAAAACAGGCCTTGTCTGTTGAACTGGAAGATCTGGACAGAAAAAAAGTGGTGGCGCTTTTAGATGCGCAGGCTAATGAAGAGTTGTATAAATATTTACTCATCACGCAGTGCAACGCGCTCAGCGCCAGCTTGCCCCTGATGTTTGAAAAAATAGAAAACTGGACGGAGCTGCTTTTCCCCGCCGCCCTCCTGCGTCCGGGCAGCGTGCTGGAGCGGCTGGTGACGGATATACCGGAGGAGGATTGGCTGGATATTGAAATTATCGGCTGGCTTTATCAATACTATATCTCCGAAAAGCGCGACGCCGTTATTGACCCGCTACGCGGAAAAGTAATAAAAAAAGAGGATATCCCTGCGGCGACCCAGCTATTTACCACGGATTGGGTTGTTAAATATATCGTTGACAACTCGTTAGGGCGCTATTGGATCGAACGCCATCCTGAAAGCAAACTTGCTGAAACGCTGGAGTTTTTTGTCACCCCCAAAGACGGGGCTATCCCTACCGTTGATGATCCTGTTTCTCCCGAATCAATCAGCGTTTTTGATCCGTGTTCCGGTTCAGGTCACTTTCTGGTATACGCATTCGAAGTACTCATGAACATTTACCGGGAATGTGGTTGGATGGATAGAGATGCCGCAAGAAGCATCCTTGAAAACAATCTATTTGGTTTGGATATTGATGACCGGGCGGGGCAGCTTTCCTATTTTGCGGTCATGATGAAAGCAAGGAAATACGACCGCCGTATCTTGGAACGTCGAATTGCTCCTCATGTTTATACGATTCAATCTTCAGAAGCTATTTCGAATGAACTGATTCATTATATAGCAGATCATGACCGGACGATAGAAAAAGCCTTGGTCGATCTTCGTCAAGCTTTCCTTCATGCGAAAGACTTGGGCAGCATTACCATAGTACCCGAAGTAGACTGTAATAAAATATATAAACGCCTGCAATATCTCAATTCAACCGCCAATGAAGGCATGGTTGCACTTGCCTATTCCAGAGACGCTGATCAATATGTGGCGCCCATTATTGCCCAAGCTGACCTACTAACGAGGAAGTACGATATTGTAGTCACCAACCCCCCTTATTTGAACCGAATGGATGCTGTACTGAAATCCTATGTCAACGAACAGTATAAAGATTTTTCTGCTGATTTATTCAGTGTTTTTATCTACCGAAACTTGCAGTTGTGTAAACCGCACGGCTATGCGGGCTATATGAGTCCCTTTGTTTGGATGTTTATTAAGAGCTACGAAAAACTACGCGATTACATAATAAAGAACCATTCGTTTATCACGCTGATCCAATTTGAATACTCGGCCTATGAAGAAGCCACCGTTCCCATTTGTACTTTTGTCCTGAAAAAAGGAAGGAGCAATCAAAAAGGGTTGTTTTTTAAGCTGTCTGACTTTAAAGGCGGAATGGAAATTCAGAAGCAAAAGACACTTGAAGCGCTTCATAATAAAGATTGTGGTTACTTCTTCGAGGCGCATTCTGACAACTTCTCAAAAATCCCCGGAAGCCCGGTGGCGTATTGGGCAAATGAGGCACTATTACAAGCCTTTGAGAGTCAACAAGTTGCTGACTTTGGATTTGCTGGCATTGGAATGAGAACTGGAGACAATTTAAGGTTCTTGCGAATGTGGTTTGAAGTAGCATCAAACAGCATTCTTTTATCCTGTTCTTCTGTGCAAGAACAGATTGAATCCAAAAGACGATGGATTCCTTATAATAAAGGAGGAAATTATAGAAAATGGTATGGTAATAATGAATATGTCGTTAATTGGTTTAATGATGGGCAAGAGATTAAAGAAAATACGCGTTTAATGTATCCATATCTCGGCGATGACCTCGGTTGGAAAATCAGTAATCAGGAGTACTACTATAAACCAGGCATTACTTGGTCCGGGGTTACAAGTGGGAAAAATAGTTTTAGAGCATATGGGAAAGGGTTTATATTTGATTCGGGTGCAAATGGTTTTTTCCCCGTAGATTCACGTTTGCACTACATACTTGTTGCTCTCTTAAATTCATGTGTTGCTCAATTTTTGCTTGATATTCTTAATCCTACAATTAACACTGGTGCAGGTACAGTACGGAAAATACCTGTGATGTTGCCTTCGAATATAGATTTCATGAATCGAATTGATAGAATTAGTAGTGAATCTATCAAGCTATCGACTATTGACTGGGATGCTTTTGAAACCTCTTGGGATTTCCAGCGTCATCCGCTTGTTTAGGGGAGGAAGTATGTCCAAACATAAACTAGTTTTTGATGATAACATCAAACGAATAGATAGCCTTTGCCGTTTATATAAAGACCTCAAAACAGATAAATATAAGGCCAGTGGGGAAAATTTTTATTTGACTGATATTCTTCGTGCAGCTACAGTTTTATTACATGCTGCGTTTGAAGAATATTTTCGAAAAACGTTAATTGATTGGCTTCCGAAAAAAGCTGATGAAGAAGATTTGAAGAAGATACCAATTTCTCTTTATGCTGGGAAAAAGGCAGAAAAACTCTATTTGAATGATTTGGCGAAATACAGGAATAAAAGTATTGATGACGTCATAAACGAATCTATTATTGAAGACACAAAACTTAAATCTTTTGGTTCGCAACAAGTAATAATCCAAGAATGCAAGCGAATCGGAATAGAAGGTTTAGCTGGAAAAACATTGAGTACTATCAATGATGCTGTACAACGAAGGCATAAAATCGTACATGAAGCAGATATGACGAAAGACGAGGAAAAAGGTTCAACAACAAACACTGGAATACAACTATCAACTGTTGAAAAATGGAAAAGCGCTTACCAAAAACTTGTGGATTTTATAGAAGAAAACATTGAAACATGGGAGAAAGAAGATGCCACGACTGATTGCTGATAAATACAACCAATGGGAAAAAGAATGCGAAGACCGCTTCAACACCCTCAAAGCCAACGAGGAAGAACTCAACCGCATCTTTATCGACATCTACGGCTTGCAGGATGAGCTGACGCCCGAGGTGGAAGACAAGGATGTCACCGTCTACCGCATCATTGATGAGCCCAATGAAGAAGAGCGGAAGATGAGCTATGTGCTGAGCAAGAAGGATGCCATCATCACCCTCTTGAGCTACGCCGTCGGCTGCATGATGGGGCGCTACTCGCCTTATGTGGATGGGCTGTTATACGCGGGCGGGGAATGGGATGAGGGGGCCATCCATCAGCGGATTTTAGAAGGGGCGCAGTGCTGCGACTGGTACGACCCCGAAGAAGAGCTGTTCCTGCCGGATCAGGACGGGATCATCCCCATCAGCGATGACGATTACTTTCAGGACGACGCGGTCAGCCGCACAGTGGAGTTTGTGCGGAAGGTATACGGCAAAGAAACCTTGGAGGAGAACCTGCGCTTTATCGCCGAGGCGCTGGGCGGCAGCGGAACGCCGCGGGAGGTGATCCGCGGTTACTTCCTCAAAGATTTTTACGCAGATCACCTGAAAACCTACCAGAAACGCCCGATCTATTGGCTCTTTGACAGCGGTAAGAACAACGGCTTCAAGGCGCTGATTTACATGCACCGCTATCGGCCGGATATGCTCGCCCGTATGCGTACGGACTATGTGCACGAGCAGCAGGAGCGCTACCGCACACAGCTGAAGATGCTGGAAGTGAGCGTGCAGACCGCCGCGCCTTCCGAAAGGGTGAAGCTGAATAAGCAGATCGCCAAGCTGAAGGATCAGGCGCTTGAGATTCAGAAATATGAAGAGAAGATACACCACCTGGCCGATCAGATGATTGCGATGGATCTGGACGATGGCGTCAAGGTAAACTACGCCAGGTTTGAGGACATACTGGCAAAGATTAAGTAAGCTGCGGCTTGGATCGAGGGAAAAAGCATGCGTATCGACATAGAGCAGACACTAAGGGATCGCTTCGCGGCCCCGCTTCAAGACAATTACGACCGCCGCATCATCTTCTGGCAGGATCCAGACGGTGAATTTGCTGCGTTCGTTGATGAGCTGCGCCTTGACGGCGTCAAGATTCTGAAACTGACGGGGAATAATAACTTTGCCGCAAAGCAGATTCTCTCTCATACGGATACAAAAAGCAATTACCTTGTCTATAATCCGCTCTCCTACCCGGACATTCGGGATAACTGGCTGCTGGACATCGAGCTGTACAGTGAGGAGTTCCGCGCGGATTTACTGTCGATTCGTATGCAGGAGCTGAATATGCCCGCTTCCGTTCAGCTGCGTAAGATATTGAGGTCCTACACCCATTTTTTTGAAAACAAAGAGCGTATGGCCAGGCTGAAGGCCTTGAACAGCAACTATTCCAAAGCCGGTCAATTGCACATTGATATCATGGCCGTTTTGGCTGGAACAAGTGCCAATACGGTGTCCGGCGTGATCCGCGCCGTGTTGATGAATGGCTTGGATATTGAAAGCAATGAGGCGATTACCAACATCAGGAAGTTCGGCCATGAAGATGTGCTGTGGGAGATGATTAACCGTTACACGGGATACACCTATGAAGAGGGAACCTCCCTGATTACTCTGGCTTCGCATATCCTGCTGGCGACGCTTTCTGTTACCATGGAGACTTCCTGCCTGCAGGGGCCGGAGAAGCTGATCTCTGAGTCCCATCGGCAGTTTTGTTACTCGCTGATCAACGAATGGGATCATTCTGAGGATGACGACGAGTTATATGACATTGCCCGCGCTGTGGAAGAGCATCATCATCTTGAAAAACACTTCGATGCTTTGGATGTGGCGGATCTATTAAACAGCGAGTGCTTCCCGTGCATCAATGAATGTATCCTCCGAAGATATATGTCAGAGATTTCCGATAACATCATCAAAGCGGATGACATGGTAGCGGCGATAGAAAAACGTAGAACGCTTAGGTGGTACAAGCGTGTGCGCTACTACTATGACGGTTTGCTTCAGGTAGCCCAGATGCAGCAGTTCTATCAGGCCAATATCGGCGGGTTCCATGTTGCTGAATATGCCAAGCTCTGGAAGGAATACACCGGAAACTACTATAAAATGGATCAATTCTATCGACAGTTCCATGTGGCCTTCGGCAAAAGCCTGAAGGAAACCAGCACGGTGCTGGAAGACCTGTATAAAAACGTTGCCGACTACGTGGAGAAGCTGTATAAGAACTGGTACCTGGCTACACTGGGCAATCAATGGACGATGCTCGTAAGTGACGAGCTTGAAAAGAGCGCGGCGCTTGCCGGGATTGCGCAGCAGGCGGATTTCTATCGCAGCTATGTAAAACCGATTGTGACTTCCGGGAGCAGAGCGTATGTGATTATTTCCGACGCTCTCCGCTATGAGGTGGCAGCAGAGCTGACCAGTCAACTGCTCAAGGAGACCAAGGGCAGGGCAAAGATTTCCGCCATGCAGTCGGCATTCCCGTCGGCGACCAAATTCGGTATGGCTGCTCTTTTACCGCACAAAAAGCTGCAGCTGACGGATGATATCAGGGTGTTGTGTGACGGTGAAGCAACGGACAGTACAGCCGCAAGAGAAAAGATATTAAAAGCCGCCTACCCGGGCAACGTTGCCCTGACCTATAAAGACCTGATTGCGATGAAGCAGGCAGAGCGCCGTGAAAAGGTCAGCGGGGCGAACGTGGTCTATATCTACCACAACGCCATCGACGCGGTCGGCGATAAGGCCACAACGGAAGACCAAGTCTTTGATGCATGCGATGGGGCGGTTGTTGAAATAAAGAAATTGGTGCGCTTGATTACCAATGATCTGAGCGGCACGAACATTCTGATTACGGCAGACCACGGCTTCTTGTACTCCTACAAGCCGCTGGAAGAAAGCGACAAGGCGGAAAAGAGCTTTGTTTCCGGCGATATACTTGAGTTGGACCGCCGGTACGTGATTGCCGACGGCGACTGCACGGCGGAGCACATGCTGAAAATCCCCTTAACGCACCTGAACAGCAGACATAGCGGTTTTACCCCACTTGATTATATCCGCATGAAGAAGCAGGGTGGAGGCATGAACTACGTCCACGGAGGCATTTCGCTTCAGGAGTGCGTTGTGCCAGTCATCGAATTTAAGAACATAAGGGCGACCTCCAAGAAGTTTGTGGATGTCAAGAAGGCGGAATTGCAGCTGATTAGCCAGAGCCGCAAAATTTCCAACAGTATTTTCTCGCTCGACTTCTACCAGAAAGAACCGGTCAGCGGCAAAACCGCTGCGGCTACCTATGAAATTTATATGGCCGATGCTGACGGACAAGCTGTCAGTGATAAAAAGACCATCATCGCCGACAAGACAAGCAATAACGGCGCTGACCGTGTGTTCAGGGAGAGGTTTACGCTCAAGAGTGTGGAATTCAAAAAGACAGATGACTACTATCTGACAGTGGTAGAAAAGGGTACAACGAATGTAAGCGAAAGAATCGGGTTTACGATTGATATAGCGTTCGTGAACGACTTTGATCTCTAAATTGGAGGATACAGAATGGATGCATTTGATTTAAAAGTATTGGACAACTTTCCGGGCAAGGTCGTCAGAAAGGACCTTACGTCCCTGATGAAAAAGGGAGCGAATGTGCCGACCTATGTATTGGAATATCTGCTTGGCATGTACTGTGCCACTGACGATGAGGATGCAATTGAAATTGGGTTGGACAAAATTAGACGAATATTAAGCGAAAACTATGTGCGCCCGGACCAGAGTGAATATGTAAAGTCGAAAATCAAGGAGAACGGTCAGTATACAATCATTGACAAGATCACCGTTGTATTTGATGATCGTGAGGATAAGTATGTCGCCAGGTTCACCAATCTGAGAATGGATCCGTTTGAGGTTCCTTCTGATCTTGTGATCAATAACGAAAAACTCCTAATAGGCGGTATCTGGTGCATCATCAGGATTGAGTATGTCGGGCTTGAAAGAGATAACGATGATGAGCAGGAGGCTTTCGAAGAAGATATCTTTGGCAATCAGAAGAAAAAGAGAAAAATCAGGAAAAAGAAGTCAAAGTATGACTCTCCCTTTGAGATTTCTACACTCAAACCCATTCAGATGCCCAATCTGGATTTAGAGGAATTCATAGAGGCTCGCGCGAATTTTACCAAGGACGAGTGGATTACGCTGCTCCTTCGCAGTGCCGGTTATGAGCCGGACGAGTTATCCCAAAAAGAAAAGATGCACTACCTGCTTCGTTTTGTTCCGTTTATTCAGAAGAATTATAACTTGGTAGAGCTTGGGCCCAGGGGAACCGGCAAGTCCCACGTTTACAGCGAGCTGTCCCCATATTCTATCTTGATGAGCAGCGGTACAACGACGGTGTCCAACATGTTCTATAACATGTCTACCCGCAGAGTAGGCTTGGTTGGAAACTGGGATTGCATTGCGTTTGATGAAGTGGCCGGTATTACACAGGCCACTGGAGATATGATTCAGATCATGAAGAACTACATGGCCAATGGAAGCTTCGCACGAGGGACTGATTCTATCAGCTCTGACGCTTCTATCGCTTTTGAAGGGAATACATTCAGAAGCGTGGAGGATATGATGCGGACGTCAAATTTGTTTGAGCCATTCCCCGAAGCGTTTAATAGTGACTCCGCATTTTTTGACAGAATTCATGCGTATCTTCCGGGGTGGGAAACACCAAAGCTCAGATCCAGCCTGTTTACCGATCGTTTCGGCTTGATTTCTGATTGTTTCTCTGAATTCTGCCATATGATGAGGAAATATGACTTCACGAATTCCTTCAGCGAGTATTTTGCGCTAAACGATCAGTTTAATACCCGAGACACGATCGCGGTCGGTAGAACCTTTTCAGGGCTTGCCAAATTGATCTATCCTGATGAGCGTATGACCAAAGAAGAGAGTCGAGAGATTCTTGAGTATGCTATTGAGTGCCGCCGCCGTGTGAAAGAGCAGCTTCGCAAGATAACGCCTGCCGAGTTCAGTGATGTCAACCTTGGTTATATCGATCTGGATACCGATGAAGAGTATATTGTGAGTCTGCCTGAAGTTGCTGACGGTACGCTGATCTTTGATGGACTCGAAACGCCGGGATATGTTTATGGCGTTGGCAGATCTGTTACGAATGTGATTAGCATCTACAGACTCGAGAATAAACTACTCAATGGTACAGGTGTGTTCAGCTTCAAAAATGTGGAAGGTTTGGCGCGTGCCCCCAGGAGCGTAAAGGACAGCATCACCGCAGCCTTTAACTATTTCAGCGAAAACTCCAGGAAGATGATCTCCGGCGCCTATGAGGACTTTGATTACAGCCTATATTTTAACGACCTTCAGAACAGGGGCGTCAGCGATGAAATATCTGTTGCGGAGGTTGTCGGTTTGTTCTCTGCTCTTGCCAACCGTGCCGTTTTACCCTCACTGGTTATCTGCGGACGCGTTGTGATGTCCGGCAGCATGATGCCGATAACAACAGAACTGGAGGAAGTTTTTGTTGCTGCTTCGAATGCCGGTGCAAAGCGAATCATGCTGCCGGCAGAGAGTAAAGATAAGTATGACGAGCTCAGGTCTGAGCTGAAAGAGGAAATGGCTGTGATCTTCTACTCCACCCCGCTGGATGCGGCAAAAAAAGCGCTTGGAGTTGATTGATGATGGCGGAATTCAAATGCATCAGCTGCGGTGAGATCAAAGACAGCGAAAAACCTTGTAGTTGTCCCGCTTGCGGATATCGGATGTTTGAAACACCCTATGACCGTAAAGACATATTGATTTCAGAAATTGAGAACTTCATATCACACTTTCAAATCAGGACAGTGACAAGAAAAGACCTTGTCTTTCAAGGAAAATATGAGGATGATAAACGATTCCCGGACTATGATAAAATCCTCAAATATGTAACTGGCAGAGATCGGATAGATGACTTCCTGAATAATTTGCTTGAGACGGTTGAGCAGCTAACAGTGCATTTTACGGCTCAGTTTTCAAAGACATATCCTGTTTCCTTTGAAATTCTGGATGGAAAAATCGAGCAGTATGACGAAGTGCTTCGTGCCACTTTACAAGTTCTGGTTCCGGGAAGCACTGCGGAATTTCCGCCTGTAAAATGGGAAAAAGTATCGCTTTTGTATGCTGAGAAGCAAAACAAGTGTCTCTGGTTTTCAGCAAGCCAACTTATTAACCTAATAGAGAAACTTGCTAAAAAAATTGTGAAGTTCATTAAGGTGAATAACCTTTATGGGAATAACCATAAGTATCATCCAAGATCGCTTAAAGGCAAGTTAACCCCAAATACCGATTATAAAGATCAACTTGAAAACGCTATTTCCGAAACACAAAAAGCGCTCGAAAAAAAGTACTTTGTGGACATTGCTGACGATGGGAGAGCTGAATTAAAAGAGATGCAGACCTGCCTTTGGCATGGGATCGAATTGATTATGTGCGCTCCGTTGTTCATCAAGACTTTCGATTACCTGACTGAATCCGGAGGCGTTAGTGAAGAAGAACTTTTTACCCAGGTTGCTGCTAAACTGACGGATCGATACAAGGCCGTAAATACAGCGATCAATTCAGAATCGCTGTTCCGCGCAAAGACGGAAGATGAGGTCTTTGAAAATTATAGAAAACTGATCAGCCTCGATCAGTTTGGCTTTCTCGTACCTGTTGGAACAACACTTGTCAATATTGGTGAAAGCGAGAAAAAACTCGGAGAGTTGATCGGACTTGCCAGAATTAAAGAAAGCATCAGCAAAATTAAGGCCTACG
>JAAYDK010000449.1 GCA_012729295.1 Spirochaetales bacterium
AGCCCATGCGGAAGGGGACGTGCTCGGCATGGATGCCCAGATCGCCCAGGCAGCCGTAGGCGCCGTTGACAGCGGCCTGGCGTTTCCAGTTGATCGTCTTGTTGACATCCATGTCGCTGCTGTGGCAGAATCCGGCCTTGATCTCCAGGATCCGGCCGAACCGTTCCTCCTGGATCCAGCGGATCAGCAGCTGCATTGCCGGAAAGAAGGGGAACTCGCTGGAACAGCGGGCAAACACCTGCGGGTTTTCGGCCAGCGCCTGCATGATCGCCGCATTTTGCGCCTGATCCATGCCGAAGGGTTTCTCGCCCATAATATGCTTGCCGGCCCTGATCGCCGCGACGAAGATTTCCTCATGCAGGATATGCGGCACGGCGATGTAGACCACGTCGATGGCCGGATCGGCCAGCAGATCCCGGTAATCGGCATAGACCTGCCGGATGGTCGGCACATGCTGGACAAACCAGGTTGTGTTGGCCGGATTGACATCGCAGACCGCGATGATTTCCGGCTTGGGGACATCGGTCGTGAAATGGCACCAGCGGGCGGCCGCACTGGCAAATTCCCGGCCCATCAGGCCGCATCCGATAATACCGAAGGCATAGGTTTTCACATTGGCACGCTCCTGTTCTGCGCATCCTGATTTGAATGCCATGTTAGTCAATCCTGCGTACAGGGGTCTTTGCGGTGCTTCGTCCGGAACGTCCGGTCCGGGTAAAGAGACCAGGTTGGGTGACGTGATTCTGCTTGCCGGACTTCATTGATCAAGACCTAAAACATTCAATTGCGTATTCTCTGCAATGCTAGAGGCCATGCTCTGCATGCAGATGCTGTTCACGATACGTTTTGCTCAGATCACCGACCGCAGCAGAGGGCATTATGACGCGTTTTACCGATTTGGCAGAGCGAAAGACATGAATCTTATCACCGCTGATCCTGTCATTTTTGCATCTGGTTACCGGTATCGGGTATGTCCGGTTCTGCCTTTCTTCGGCTTCTGGCGTGCATCACCTTCTTGCGTTCACTGGATCAAATGACACATAAGCCCTGATGTGCCCAACATGGACGGCCGATTCGAAAAAACATGCTGTCGCCAGGCCAGGCACGCCTTTATCTTACCGTTCGCCTTTCAGCAAAGTCAATCGGAAACCAGGATAACCGTTATGCCGCTTTCGAAATCGAAAATGCAAGAAATAATTGAAGACTTGCAATAACAAGGTGATCGGTGATTGGAAGACGCCAGATGGCGTCAAGACCGGCAGCATGGATAACGGAGACATCCGGTACTATTTTCTGCATGATCTAAAGCTGCGTCGGTCAGGGAGATATCGTCTTCCTAGGAACGGATATCCGGCGAAATGATGAAAACAGATCCCGACCTGAGCCAAAACAGGCTGGTTGGCCGGGTTGAGACGAAATGACCGCAATGGCGCATAGGCGGGTAATGATCCAAAAAAAACAAGCCCGGGTTCCGGCAAACGCGTGGTCGGAACCCGGCTTCTTATCGTTAACCGGCCATGACTATGGACAGAATCTCCAAGAACTGAACGCCGGTTAATCCTGTCGCTTGAATTTGGTAG
>JAAYDK010000005.1 GCA_012729295.1 Spirochaetales bacterium
ACTCCCGGAGGGATTACCGAAATGAGCCTGATAGCGGAGGAGATGCATATGGATACTGCAAAAATCGTATTGATGCACACCTGCCGTCTGATTGCGACGATAGGTTTGGTTCCAATTATCGTATCGTTATTCGGTTAATTGCCGACGCCCCTTTTTCGACTTGCCTGATTTGGTGTATACTGCCCGGGCACCGTCTCGGTTGCAGATATGAGACAATCCCAGGGGGAATCGGCGATGGAAGCCAAGAAATTGAGAATTTTAACGGGGGATCGGACAACGGGCAGACTTCATCTCGGCCATTACGTAGGTAGTCTGAAAAGTCGTGTCGAGCTTCAGGATGTCTACGATACCTTTATTCTATTAGCAGATATACAAGCGCTCACCACCCACTTTCAAAATCCCGAGCTAGTGCACGTCAGCATCTTTGATGTTGCTATCGATAATCTTTCGGTAGGACTTGATCCTTCAAAAGTGACCATCGTTCAGCAAAGTGCGGTCAAGGCCATTGCAGAGATGACGGTCTATTATTCGATGTTGGTCAGCGTAAACGCGCTCAGACATAACCCGACAATCAAAACCGAAGCCAAACAATACGGATACAGCGAACTCACCTACGGATTTCTCGGCTACCCGGTAAGCCAGGCAGCCGACATAACGTTCTGCAACGCCGATCTTGTTCCGGTTGGCGAAGACCAACTTCCCCATATCGAGCTTTCTCGGAAAATCGTTCGGAAATTCAACGACACCTACGGGACTTCTATCGTCGAACCGCAGGCAAAGCTCAGCGAAGTTCCACGTCTGTCCGGTCTCGATGGAAATGCCAAGATGGGAAAGAGTCTCGGCAATGCAGTATATCTGTCCGATACCGCAGAAGAAGTGGCTAAGAAAGTAAAAATGGCAGTCACCGATCCTGCGCGTGTTACCGTTTCTATCCCAGGCAATCCCGATATCTGCAATGTGGCAAAATACCATAAGATATTCACACCGGAGCGTTACGACGAGATCTGCAGCCAGTGCCGTTCGGCGACCATCGGATGTGTCGCGTGCAAAAAAATTCTCATCAACTCGCTAAATACGCTGCTCGATCCGATACGCGAACGAAGAGCCTATTACGAAGCCCACAAGGACGATGTAAGGGATATCATCGTTACCGGTAGCCGGAAAGCGAGCGAAATCGGCGATGCACAGGTCGCCTTGATGCGCAATGCAATGCACATCGCTATCTAAAAGAAGATAGTAGGAATACAGGTCTACTTCGAGTAGTTGATCCTGCAACCGATCATAAAGCGAGGATTTGCCATGAGTTGGCGAACCGTATTTAGGCAGGCGTTTTTCTATACAATTCCCGTTATGATGGGGTATCTTGTACTCGGGACTGCATTCGGACTCGTGATGAGCCGGATTAACGTATCGTGGCTCTGGGCTGTTGCGATGAGCATATTCGTGTTCGCCGGCTCGCTTCAATTTGTGCTCGCATCCCTGATTGCGAGTCAGGCTTCTCTTGCATCGATTGCCATAGCGACGCTTGCAGTCAACAGCCGCCATATTTTTTATGGACTATCGTTTATCGATACGTTTAAAGCAATGGGCTGGCGGCGACCATATATGATTTTTTCGCTCACCGACGAAACCTATGCATTGTTTTGCGCGCTGCCCAACGTACCCCTAGATCAGAACGAGAAGCATAAGATGTTTGCCATCTCCGCACTTGACCAATCCTACTGGGTAGCTGGTACGATTATCGGTTCCTTGCTCGGCCATATGGTTCCGATTGATTTCACGGGTGTTGATTTTGCAATGACCGCGCTGTTTACCGTCATCACAATCGATCAATGGCGCGAGCATAAAAATCGCATTCCTGCGATTACCGGAGGAGTCTGTGCGGTCGCCAGTCTGATACTGCTCGGAGCCGACCGGTTTTTGCTCCCGGCACTCGTGGCTTCGGTTCTGATATTGTCGTGTACGATGAAGAGGGTGAAACCATGAGCGGTTCATACCTCTTTTGGGCTATCGTTATAGCTGCCGTTTGTACACTCGCGGTACGCTGGCTCCCGTTCGCACTTTTTGGTAAGCAGCGTAAGGTCCCTGCGTTCGTTACCGGATTGGGTAAATTACTGCCTGCAGCAGTCATGGCTGCATTACTAGTCTACTGCGTTCGCCAT
>JAAYDK010000437.1 GCA_012729295.1 Spirochaetales bacterium
AAACAGAATGTATGTCTACAATATTAATGAATTAATACGGAGGGTTTTGGATTACTATGGCTTAATAAGAAGAACAAGTAATGCAGAAAACTATATTATTGATGCGATTAATCGTTATAATGTGATCGAACTGTATTCTGACAAAATTAGTAAGCAAGAATTAGTCGATGCCAGCATATTATAGCTGCCACATTTGGCATATCAATTTTGTTGTTATGGGAAAAGAGACGATACTGGCATTGACAATTTTGATGACTACAGCAACACATCGCGCATCTCTTATCCGACGAATAACATAAAGTTCACGAAAAGGAAATAGATATCACTTGAGGTAATTTGGGATGGCCCTGATCAATTGTCCGGAATGTGGACGCCTTATATCTGACAAAGCTACAAAATGCCCTGGATGCGGTTTGCCTGCATCATTTTTCAAGCAGGTTGCAGCATCCAATGAGCCGCAGGTCTCCGGCACGATGCCTTCAGGGGGTAAATATGTCATAGATAAACAAAACGTCATTTCTAATGGGCAGATAAAGGTATCTATTCGCAACGCATTAATAACATTCGAACAGGATTATCGGGACTTGTTTTCTCCAAACGAGTATATTGACAGTAGAAGAGCTGATTTATTCCGTCATGGTTACATCCCTTTTCTAGAACCTGTACCAAGGGATAATGGCCAACAATCTATCTTGTCCTACGCATTAGAAAACGCTATTGATGAACATCATCTCAACCAATTTGTGTCGAAAATGACCACGCTTGATCATGATATTGAGCAACACAACGATCGCTATATTGAATGGCGTCTGAGTGAATACAAAGAATACTTTGATCATATCCTGGATGACATTGATTCTAATATCAAACTTGATGAGGAACAGCGTCGAGCGGTCATAACTGATGATAATCATTGCTTGTTGGTAGCAGGGGCTGGCGCTGGAAAGACGACGACCATGGCTGCCAAAGTCAAATATCTGGTTGAAAAGCAACAGGTGAACCCAAAGGATATTGTCGTGATTTCTTATACCAACAAAGCGATCAACGAATTGAAGGAACGAATCAATAAGCGACTCAACATACCAGTCATGATTGCTACTTTCCACGCTTTTGCCTTTGACATAGTCAAAAAAACAGCAGACATCTCCCCTGAAGTCAACTTTCAATCGTACTCGATCATACACCAGATATTATCTAAAACAATTTTTGACAATAAAGCTCTGATGCGAAACTTGGTGTTGTTCCTAGGCTATTATTTCGATCTGCCTGAGGATGCTTTTAAGTTTAAAACCCTGAATGAATACCATCAATTTAGAGCTGCTGCAGATTATGAGACGATAAAAAGCAGTATCGGAGAATATATCTCTCATGTTGCGCATAAACGGCAGAAGCAAATTAAGACAATTACAGGTGAGTACTTGCGGTCAATCCAGGAAGTACAAATTGCCAACTATCTTTATTTGAATAGCATTGAGTATGAATACGAAAAATGTTATGAGCATGATATTCCCAAGTCGAGAAAGAAATATACCCCCGATTTTTACATCACACAGGGTGAGCTATCTGCTTACATTGAACACTTTGGCCTTAATCAGAATATGCAAAGTGATATCTATTCGCCGCAGCAACTTATGACATACCAGAAAAGCATTAGTGATAAGCGTCGTATTCACAAGTATTTCAACACCACGCTGATCGAGACCTGGTCTTTCTATCATGATCGTCGCCCGCTTCTGGATCATTTGCGTGAAGAGCTCACGGCTCGGGGATTTGTGCTCCATCCTCGACCTTATGAAGAAGTTTATCGCAAGCTTGTGGACACCAGCAATGATAAATATATCGTGAAGCTGATTTTCTTCATGATGAATTTTATTGAGCAATATAAAACATCCGGTTTTGATGATGAGGGCTTTGCTTTTCTCCGCACACGGACGGATAATGTCCGTAACCTCTTGTTCCTTGATATAGCCGAAGCAGTCTATATGTTTTATCAAAGTGCTTTAAAGGAACGGAACCAAATTGATTTTGCCGATATGATCAACGATGCCAACGCCCTAATGTCAGACATGAAACAGCAGGGGTTGACCATGTCATATCGCTATATCATTATTGATGAATTTCAGGATATAGCTCGTCAACGATTCAATTTGACAAAAAAGCTGTCCGAAATTTCCCAGGCAAAAGTCATCGCGGTTGGAGATGACTGGCAAAGCATCTACGCTTTTGCTGGCTCTGACATCAACCTGTTTACCAGATTCCTTGAGTTGATGGGATCTGGTAAAGAAATGAAGATTACACACACCTATAGAAATTCCCAGGAACTGATTGATATCGCCGGCCAGTTTGTCCAAAAAAACTCGCTGCAGATACGCAGAAAATTAATTTCGCCAAAGTCTTTGAAGGATCCGATTAAGCTGATCAACTATGATGATAGTTTTCAAGCGAACGATCATTTGGCAAATGCGGTCTTAGAGGCACTTGGAAGAATTGTCAAGGAGTATGGTCCTGATCAATCTGTCCTGTTGATCGGACGATATGGATTTGACATTGACCGTCTGGTAAACAACAAATACTTCTCACTCATTAACCAGAATGAATTGAAGTGCTGGAAATATCCGCAAATTAAGCTGAACGGGATGACAGCGCATGCGGCAAAGGGACTTGGCTACGACCAGGTCATAATTTTGAATATGCTTGAAAGCCGATTTGGCTTCCCATGCCAGATAGAGGATGATCCGATCATCAAAATGGTAACGGTTGAGGATCGAAACATACCGTTTGCTGAAGAGCGAAGGTTGTTTTATGTCGCATTGACCAGAACCAAAAACCGGGTTTACATCATGGCCCCGCTCCATAGGCCATCACGATTCCTGGTTGAATTGATTGAGGATTACAATTTGCCCCATTCGCCAGAAATGAATCTTTCCATTGTTAACCTGTTTAAGAACAAATGCCCCAAGTGTGGATTTCCATTGAAATATGAATTTAACAAAAACTACGGTTTACCCCTCTACATTTGCTCAAATGAAGTTGAGATATGCGATTTTATGACGAACAATCTAACCTTTATGAGAGATATCTACAAATGCCCTGCATGTCCTGATGGCTATATGATTGTCAAGCAAAACCGGGAAACGAAGCAAGGTTTTTATGGGTGCACGAACTTTTACAACGACGAGAAGCCATGTAATAACACGGTCACATTCGACTAAAATATATTGTTAGGCCGATTGCACTTTCCCAAACTGGATTGAGAAGGTGAAAATGGAAAGACAAGAGAAGTCAACTGAATTCTTCATCTAGAACTCATATGATGCGTCATCAATGACGGCGAGGTTACACGATGAACTGGCGAAAGTCTATCCTGATTCATGTCCCGCATAGTTCCACCTTTATTCCTGATGTATATCGCACAAGTTTTTTACTGAGTGATGAAGAACTAAAGCATGAAGTACTTCTCATGACCGATCACTTTGTTGATGACCTCTTTGCCATTCCTGGAATCACATCGCATATCAATCCGATCAGCCGTTTGGTCATGGACCCGGAGCGGTTCAGGTCAGACGCAGATGAGCCAATGGTAAAGAAAGGCATGGGAGCTGTCTACACGCGGACTGCAACCGGTAAACTGATGCGCGACTTGTCTCAATCGGAACATGTGGAAATCCTGACGAATCTGTATGATCCATATCACGCGGGTCTAGCTCAGAAAACGGCAAGAATACTAGCTGAACATAACTTGTGCCTGATTATTGACGCGCATTCGTACCCGTCTGAGCCGTTACCGTACGAACAGCATGACGATGGAGAACAACCGAATCGTCCGGACATATGCCTGGGGTACGAGCCTTATCACATGGACGACGGTCTGTTGGCTAAGGCTGTTGATTATTTTGAGAATCGGTGTGGTTTGACGACTGCTCATAATGAACCTTTTGCCGGTTCAATGGTGCCATCTTGTTATTACCACCGAGACCCGAGAGTCCGATCGCTCATGATCGAGATAAGACGATCCTTGTATATGGATGAACGAACAGCTGAGCAAAACCATCGTTATGGTTTGATTAAAAAACGGATTCATAATTTCTTCACCCATGTTATCGGATAGATTATGGGGGAATTTCTTGAAACACAAAGCGTGCTTATGATCTGCAGTTGCTGCGCCGGATCGATTCAATAACCGTTTTCGCTCATATTGGGGGTGTTAACATGGCAAGCAAATACGATTCATTTTGGGAAAAGCGCCTAAACGTTATATCTGACCTGATCTCCCAAGCTGCTAGCCGAGATAGCAGTTCGGAAGCCGATGTATCAGAATTGGTCGAATGTGGCAAACGGGAAAGCTGGTATGGTCTCGTCGATGTTTCCAGCAACGGCACAAATCGGGGCGAGATGGTACATGCCGGTTCATTGGGTAGCATCATCATCCGTTTTGGCTTGATAAAATCGTATCCTGGCATGAAATTTAGGTTTACGATATCCCAGAATTTGAAGTTGCAGGCAAAGCGTCTGGTAGATGATGAACAAAAAAACGAAGTTATCGTTACGAACAAAACCCATGTCCAACCGGGCTTTATCCAATCCGAAGTAAACCAGTTCGATGGCAACGAGGTTGTTTTACGTTTGCCCGGTGTTCTGGCAACCTTGTCCATGGATGCTTGGCATGCCATTGTTGCTAACGAGCCCGAATGGCAGCATATGATGGGGTTTTTGCCCAAATACGGGTTTGGCCCATTTGCTGTCCTGATCATGGTGACCGGTCTGAATGATTATCAGCTGAACCAACGCGCAGAAACGGGATATTGGCCGCCAATTCGCCTGATGCTTGAAAAACTACCACCCCCGGCTAATTGCCAGACCTTGTTACGTTACCTGGATCCCTTTTACAGGAAAGAGCGGCTTGAAGACCAAAAAATTAACCGTCTCAAAACTTTTCTGGACAGCCGGCTTGCACAAGAATTGTGGTATGGATCTGCAAAGGCTATCGCACGAGAGTATCTTGCGATCTGGGAAGAACTTGCACGGGTTATGCGACAGAAAATGGAGGACAAAACGATTAGCTTTGCCATGAAATGTCTGGGATTGAGCCTGATTATGGCTGGCGAGACAGGTTTTGACGCATCTGATCTGCCGATCCCTGTCGATCGACGCGTGATCTTCTTTTCGGAACGAATCGGGCTTCTCAATAGCAAGTCACCAGACATGATCCGGCAGGCTTGGAGTGTGGTTCTTGCTCAGGTGCGAAAGAAAAACCCCGGTGTCACCATGATTCATCTTGACAGCCTAATCTGGCAGATTGCAATGACAAACAGCGAAGAAATGATTCGTTACTTTGCACGACTTCAACAAGATGAGGTCGGCAAAAAATTGGCCCATCTTGCTTTGTATGGATCAGGTAAGCCATTCCCGGATTTACGTGAACAGAAACTATCTATGGAACCTGTGCATATTCTTACGGGGCGAGAAGAAAAAATAGCCTGCTTCATCCCGTGCTGCAGCAGCAAGCTTGATTCTGGCCAGATTATTCAGCCGACATATCATTTTTCCGAGGATGTGCTTCCAGAAACATGGTCCTGGCTGATCAAAGGCCGGAACATGATGAGCAACAGCATCGAAATGGGGTCTCAGGCGACCAGTGCTTTGCATCTCTATACCGGCGCGCTCTACCGAGTGTTTGCCATGCAAAAAAAACAGATCATCGATCTGATCCATTCAGGCAGGCTGGACCTTTACATCTTGTCTGCCGGTTATGGGATCGTCCATGCATTCGAACCGATCCAGCGTTACGATGCGATGCTTAAAGAAGGGGTTGCGGTTCTTTGGCGCAAACAACACCTCGAAAATATTATTGCTGAACAGTTGATTAGGAGCAAGCCGACGCATGTTTATGGTTTTTTTGCCGGTAGCAAAAATTGGTATCCGGCAGCGTCCTCTTACCGCTATTTTTATACTGAAGGTGTCCGAACAGCGCTGCGCCAGGGTCTGACAAGCCAAGCTGGTTGCTTTTATAGGAAAAACGGACTTGGCGTCCAGGCCATCCTCGGTGGGATCGGAAAAGCGTTTTCCGACCTGCTTCAGTCCGATCTAAACCCAGAATATGCTGCCGGCATTGAAGAACACGGACTTTCGATTAACGCCGTTGAAGTTGGTTATGAAAGAATCGAAGTCTAAATCGAGCGAATTGGATGGGGATTTTAATGGCACGCCTGATTTCGAGCCAAGAAGACTATCTGAATCAAGCCGAGAAACAGCTTGTGGATGCGTTCACGCAGTTTTTGCCTGACGATTATATCATTTACCACCACAGGGAGGTTGACGGCCGTGAGTTCGATTGTATCGTCTTGCTGCCGGAGGTCGGGATTCTCGTTGTCGAGGTAAAAGGCTGGGATCGTCCTGCTGGCCTTCGTGTTATCGATGGCGACAGCGTTCACGTGCAATATCCCAATAAGATCATAAAAGAAAATCCCAAGCGGCAGGCGCGGGCGTATCGTTTTGCCCTCAGTCGATTCATCACGAGTCAGACGGGCTTTGCACCGCTTGTTTTCGACATGGTTGCGTATCCTTTCCTTGATCAAGCAGCATTTACGGGTCTCTCCTTGGGAATGATATCACATGTGTCATTGACCTTTCTGAAAGAGGATCTGCTATCGGCAAAAGCTTTGCATGACAAAATCTACCAGGCGCTTTGCATCGTTGAAAAGTGGGGGAAACCGTTTCAATTCAACGCTATTGAAATGAAAGCCGTCAGAACACTTTTTGAACCAGCACAGCCATCATTAGAAAGACAGGTTATCCCGGATATTGGCTCTGAGCAAACAGCGACTGAAGTTTCCTTTCAGAAGCGTACCAAAACGGATGCTGCACTGGGAGAGGATCAGCCATATTCTGAGTTGAGATGCTTGCCTGATCAGACGAGTGATGCGGAGATCGACGTTATTCTGTCAGAATATCGGCAAGGAACGAAATATTACCTTTTCACGGAGACGAACCAGTTGCTCAGGCGCATCATCGACCATTTCACCCGCTGCCTCAAAAACGCCCGCCTGATGGCCAGAGCGCTTGATATCTTACCGCTAGATGAAGACATTGAACAAGTGATTGAAAGCAGTTCAAGCGCTTTCACTGCTTTCAACTTCAGTGCATTCTCATTGGAGACAACAAAATTTTCGTTTTCCCCGATCCACATCATCAATGGCCAGATTGATTGCGGGGCAAGTGAGCAATTCTTATCTGCGATGCACGAAAAAACACCTTTCAACCTCAACCAATATCGCCTTGAACACGCACCGATCAATCAAAACATCAGGGTTCAGGCCGGAGCAGGAACCGGCAAGACCTTCTCCATGATTGCCCGTTTTGCGTTCCTTTGTCATCAGCATCAGTATCATCAACAGTCGGTTAGACGAGCCATTTCCATGTTGACCTTTACCAATGAGGCGGCTGATGTTATGAAGAGCCGGCTCAAACGTCATTTCCTGAACCTCTACCTGCTGAGCGGGAAAAGCACTCATCTTTCCCTCTTGGAGAGTTTAGATAGCATACATATTTCCACCATCCACAGTTATGCATATGAATTACTGAAGCGCCTGGGCTCAGATATCGGATACAGCAAAAATTTGTCGATTGTATCGGGCGTTTTTGATCGGAGAACCGTTCTGGAAGATATTATCGAGCGTCATTTGACGCACATGCTTGAACAGAATGCAGGTTTGCTCGATCAGATCGATCTGCAGATGTATGAATTGAAGCAGCTTTTGCTCGATATCATCAACAAGTTGTACATGAAAAGTGTCGATCTGACTCACACGGAGGATCTTGATTTTGGGAACGCCTGCCCTGGATATGAATCTTTTCATGCGTTTATCCAAGCTGTTATTCAAGACACGGAAAAGGAATACAACATCCTGTTGCATGATTCGGATAAAATCCACCTCAACCAGATCATTGTAAAAGTCCGAGAACTCGCCGAATACCTGAAGCAGAATCCTGGGAATATGGGCCATGACTACCTTTTTATCGACGAGTTTCAGGACACGGACGACACGCAGATCAAAACTTTAGCCATGCTGCAACGCTTAGCCGGTTTTAAATATTTCATTGTCGGCGATATCAAGCAGTGCATCTACCGCTTCAGGGGAGCGACCGTCAGTTCTTTTTCCGTTCTGGAAAAGCAGGTTGAGGAGGAGACATGGCTTGACTTTTTCTTGGACAAGAACTACAGGTCAGACAACGCTTTGCTGGCAAGATACAATCGGATATTTTGTCGTTGGGCGGAAAAGACAACGTTGCTGCCGTATCAGCCTCACCGCGATGCGCTTTTCAGCAACATTGCCAACAGCAAGGATGAATCGTCTATCTGCCGTCTTGTTGGTTATGCAAATGGCAATGAGTTCATTGAAAAAGTTGCCATGCAGATCAGGTCCTGGCTTTTGGATATCGAATCTGCTCAAAAAAATGGACAGAGCCTGCAAACAGCAGAAAAAAGGATTGCCATTCTTGTCCGGAGGAACGCGCAAGCCGAGTGGCTCAGAAAAATGCTCCTGCCCTATGGCATCGATATTCACGTAAAAACCGGTGGTGCGCTCTACCAAAGTGCAGCGACACTTGATTTTTTCAAAATGGTGAACGCACTTCTGAATAACCAGAATTCCAGTCATTTGGCTGCGTTCATGGTGTCTGGCTATGTCTGTGCGAAAATTGACATGTGGCGACTCGCCGATATGGAAAGTGACGAACAATGCGTCTTTCTGACGGATGCGCTGGACCGGTATTTTTTGGACAACAGCAACCAAACACATTCATTTTCCAGTCTGGTCTGCTCTTTGCGAACGGACCCGGTTTTGAGTGTTATCAGAATCGTTATCGATATTTGCAGGCCTTGGCAAAACGAACAGCTGTCTACAAAGGAAAAGGCCAGATACAAGGATAATCTCGACTTGTTAATAGAAAACATGCTTCGGCGGCATACCGTTGAGCAGTTGACCTTGAGCAAGATGTGGCGGTTCTTATCTGTTGCTGTCATGGCGGGTGTAGAGGAACAAGAGCGCGACATGGAATCTGATACCAATCCGATCATCTGCTCGACAATTCACAAAGCGAAGGGTCTGGAATATGGTTATGTGCTCTTACCCTTTACGCAAAGTGACATCCGCTATGCAAAAAATCACGGTTCGGATATTACCGTCGATGGCAACCGGATTGGCTATAGTCTAATAATGAATCAGACGGTTATTCAGAACGGCTATTACGAGGAGCACCTTGAACGTACAGAACGAAGCCGTGAAGAAACCAGGCTCCTCTATGTGGCCATGACACGGGCCATGCGTCAGTTTGCCTGGATGGCAAGTGTAGACAAGAAAAGAGTTCTAAGTTGGGACTATCTCCTGAAAGCAGGTGAGCATCATGACATATAGGATACTGACTTACGCCGATCCATACAGGCTTGAGGAGAACGATTACTGGGAGGAAATCAGGCGATATCCGCATCTTTGCGCCTCAAAAACACTGGTTAAAGGGATGAATCACCTTTATCGCAACCAACTGGAATCGATCGTCTGTACTGTTGATCTCGTTGTTCGCACGTGTTTTGAGGATTGGTGCAACAGTTACGAAACATACATTCGGCAATATGTCGCGCTGACCGGTATGCTGGATCAGCAACTAGCAGATGAAGATTTACCGTATAAGCAAGCCATCAAACACAATCAGGCGGATCTGCTGGCAGCGATCCGCCTGCTGAAAGAACTCGCACTAGACAGCAGAAGCATCAACCTAGATCTTCATGCAGAAAAAGAACACAGGCTGCTATGGGCGTTATTAAAGCAAATCGAGGATGAGTCAGTCCGTTTGTTTGAGCCAACGGTTAACCATATACCGGATATCAGCCAAGTCATGATAAACGTTGCTGAAACGATCAGCCAATATTACGAGCTGTCTTCTGACCTCGAAATGTGTCAGCGGCAGCAAAGCAAGTTAAACGTTGTTAAGGATAACATACATAAGCATGGCGTCGATAAATTGGTCGTGCACGGACTGCATCAGTTTAAACCGCTGATGTTAAGACTGTTTGATCACCTGATTGACAACCATGTTGAGGTGATCTTCCTGTTTAACTATCAGCATCAATACCGGCATATCTACGAAACTTGGCTGAATGTGTACAGCATCTTTGAAAGTGAAGTTCAGCTCAATAATCAAATCGCGCCTTGCGGACCGGGTAAAAACCTATTGTCGTCGATAATTGCCAAATGCTTTGGCGCTTTTGCTGAAGGGACTAAGATGCATGAAAGCGCAGCGGATGTGACGGTCATCGAGTTTGATACCATGACCGAGTACGCAAACTACATTGCGGATTGTTATATAACCAGCCAAAGAACAAGCACAGGAAATCCCGTAAAAAACATGTCGGAGCGTTTTTATTCGGCGGATAGTAGTGTCAATGATATTCTGAAACTATATTTTCCAGATCAATTTGGTGAACGCCATTTTTTGACCTATCCAATCGGCCAGTTTTTTTCGGCACTGTATCAGCTCTGGGATCACCGCAACAAGACCATTAAGTATGATGTTGAGCTACTCAGAGAGGTTTTTAATGCCGGTGTATATTTCAATGACCCGACAGCGCACTTGCTTACGGTTTTCAACCGGGTCGAATTGTATTGCAAAGGATCTAAAGACAGCCATGAGGCCGTTACACGCCTGGAAAGTCTGATCTTAAATATTGCTAAGATCAATGAGTCAGAAGAGGAGGTTTCCCTTTCCAGTACTTTGTCGAAATTTGATTTCTTCCGTTTGAAATGTGAAGACATAGAGAAGGTTATCGGTGTGCTTCATCTCTTGGAAACAACAGCTCAAGCACTTTTCAGCCAAGAGACAGGCGGTGCATTGGCATTTGGGCCTCACTTTGAAAAAGTCAATCAGTTTCTTGCTGAACAAGCGAACATGGATCTAGTTGCATCGCAGGAGAAGAAGGTACTTAACGGACTACAACAAAAATTGGCACATGCACAGACATTGGACATCAACGGTACTTTTGATGACCTCCAGAACTCGATTGGATACTATTTGAAACAAGTAACCGAAAGTGATGAAACCGAGTTTCTTGTCAATAACTACGAACAAATAGAAGGCGACATTTGGACAAGCAAAGGCTCTGATGATCGAGTAACCTATCACTTTGGCTGTTTATCAGACGATCGGATGCAACGAAATACGGACAGTAACATGCCTTGGCCGCTATCCGTTAACTTTTTTGAACATACCATTTCGAATATGGATAGATCATGTCAAATTTATCTGACAGCGGCAACGGAATACAACGCGTTTATTCGCTACCAGTTGTTCCATGGCTGGTATTTTAATCAGCGACACATTAAGATAAGCTATGTCAAGAATGTAGACTCAGACAAACCCCGCCAGCCCTTCTTCTTTCTCAATTTGATTGGCGCCAAATATGAGCGGCCACCGGAATACGTAAGTCGACTCGATCGGCAGTCCGTTGACGCAGATGTATCGACCAGATCAACCCTAACCCATCCGGTCGGAAAACAACATGCGCAGATTTTTACCCTTTGCCCCTATCGGTTTTTCAACGAAATACTGCTGCACCAATACGAACAAGCCGGATATTCCAATGAGTTTCTCTGCAAGGTCTATTACACTCAGGTTATCTTGCTGCGCACGGTTTGGCAACGATTTTCCGGTGTACCGATTATCCAGTACTACGCAGAGATCGATGCTGTTCTCGATGCTGAGATGAGTAAAACAGAACTTCTCTTTCCATTCTGGAAAACTTATGCGGACTTGTACGATATCAGGAGCAAATTCAAGCGATATTTCGCAAAAACATGCCTCAATAACGGTTACGTCAGAATTATTGACGATCACTTTCTTCATGTGAAAGAGGATTTTGTGTTCAACAAATATACCGATGAAAAAACCTCAGCTAATAAGGTCAGTTTCCTAACCCGATACGAGAAATATCCTCACACAAGAGCTGAAATAGGCGGAACGCTGTTGCAGTTCATGAACACTGGTGATCCTTTTCAGACGAAGCCGGATTCCTGGTGCAGACAATGCAACTGCGACAGCTACTGTCTTGAACGTGTCAGAGAAGAAAA
>JAAYDK010000048.1 GCA_012729295.1 Spirochaetales bacterium
GTGCATTCTCATACGTATATTCTCGCCAGAATGCATTGAAGGCTTGCTCGAACACAAAATCTCGTTCGGCTTCGATAAGATATCGCTCCGAATCGATGCGTTTGTAATACTCTTCGTCCGTCTCCCACAATTCGGGCAGCTGGCTCTCAAGCTTTTCCAATAGTTCGCGATATCTCGAGTCGATTTCATCAACCGTAACGAACAATCGGTCGAATGCCGCTTCGCCTATTACTGAAAATAACTCGTCCACTGCGAGCGACGATGCAAGCACCAATTCGAGATCGCGTGAATGCAAACGCCACATATGCTTTAACAAGCCGATTTTATCTTGGTCGGTAATATTTCCCACCAGCAGTTGGTTAAGCGTTTCGAAAGGAAGATTCAGCTCAACGGCGAGACTGAGCGGACTGGTTCCCGAATTATTTGAAGCAATCGGATCGTCTCCCAAGGCCATAAATTCGGTTATGAGGGAAAGATCATTAATTTGAACTGCACGAAACAATCGCTGGCTGAATGCACGATCGCCGGATTCGGCAGCCACAGACATCACAGAAATAAGCAACATGAAGAGTATGATTAGAACCCGTATGCTTTTACGCATGCAACACCTCCGCACCAAAAAAAATGATTGGTGCCGATACTTCAATCGTTTTCGATACATGCAGCCAATTCGAGCAGAATCGGTTGCATAACCATCCACCCAGACTCAGTTAGGGAACATACGTAAGGCGAATCGTCGATCAACGATTTCCCTGATTTCTTTATTCCTGCAACAGCTTTAGCAAAAATCGTATCGAAATCCATTCCGAATCGAGCGATAAACCGTGCCTTCGATATTCCCCAGCGAGTTCGTAATGCAACTATCAGATATTCTTCGAGTTCTTCTTTCTTATTTAAATCCTCGCGTTCATACTGTGAAAATGCAGATGATTCGGCATACGTACCGGTATCTTCAAATCCTCTAAAACGAATCAGGTGGTTATCCTGAACTGCCGTTCCCGCTGCAGACGGTCCGAGGCCGAGATACGGCTGCAAATCCCAATACCGAAGATTATGGCGGCAATAGCGGTTCATAGTTCCTTTCAATGCAAAATTCGATACTTCATAATGGTCGTACCCGTGATCGGCCAGTCGTTCCCAGCAGGCATAGAGCATGTCTGCCTGAGTTTCCTCGTCGCCCATCTCGAGGACTTTTGATTCGACCAAGCGTGCAAACGGCGTACCTTCTTCAACAGTAAGGCCATATAATGAAATATGATCCGGTTTGACAGTCTCGACTAGCCGGTCGATATCAGCAAGCGCCTGACCGACGCTTTGTCCGGGAATACAAGTCATCAGATCAAAGTTTAAGGCGGCCCCGGTTTTATCTCGAATAGAGGCTGCATGCTGCAGAGCGTTGAGATTATCCCTGAGCGTTGCATTCCTGCCGAGTACGGACAATAGCGACTCGTCGAAGCTCTGGATGCCGACGCTCAGACGATTGGCTCCTTGTTCGAAAAGTATCTGGTGTGCTTCAGACAGCGTTTCCGGATTCATCTCGATGCTACATTCGACGGGTTTGCCATTACTGCAGGCAAGATTAACGAGAGACAGAAGCTGTTCGACTTGAAGCATGGCAGGATTACCGCCGCCGAAAAAAATCGAATCGAACGGAGCTTGGCGCCACTCTGCTACGATTCTCAATTCTTCGGAAAGCTTGTGATAAAAACCATCGTCGCTTGTCGCGCATGTCGAATAGAATCCGCAGTAGGCGCACTTGCTTCGGCAAAAGGGAACATGGATATAAAGGGAAAGATCGTTCGAAGGAGAAAACCAATCGAGCATGGTTCGGTTCATGTCACCTTGCCCAGTCTGGCAAGCGGCCAGAACCGATAGATTACTCTACCGATGACCGTATCGGCTGAGACCGGTCCGAAATAGCGCCCGTCGTGAGAATTGTCGCGATTGTCGCCCAGCGGCAATACGTATCCGTCGGGGACGTATATCCCCTGTTTATAACGTGCTGCATCGGAACGAGCCTGAAGGTCGGAGGGATCGATGCCTGCATTAGTTGCAGTACGATGCGTGGCAACGGCGTAATAATCTACAAATCCCTTGTACGAAGAGACCTTCTGATAGTTCTGAACGATATGATTCGGAGCGTTTGCAGCCAAACCGGCATCTTGATAGGCAAGCAGTGCGCCATAGGCGTTGATTCCTTCATAGAGTGCTGGATCCAGAAGCCGTTTTGGAGCCTCAGAAAGCGAGTTTTCGCTTCTGAAACGTTTATCGGTTACAAAGGTGTCGGTACCTCCGCCTTTGACCGCGGCTTCCCCGTTTTCAAAACGGACCGTATCACCGGGTAAAGCTGCTGCACGTTTTACATACAGCCGTTCTTTAAGATTTCCCTCTTCATCCACATCGATATTGACCAGCGAGAACGTACCCATGTAGACGATCTGTGCGAGCAGGTCGAATAGCGGACCTCGCGATTCATATTCCGGATTGTAAAATACGATGACATCGTCGCGCATCGGCTGATGCCGGTCGAAAATTTTTGGTCCACCGGGATACAGTTCTGTTCCGTATGTCACCTTGCTCACCCATACGCGATCTTTGATGAGCAGTGTATCTTCCATGGAGGGTGAAGGAATCATGAACAATTGAAACAAAAATTGATTGAGCAGCAAAACTGCAACAACGGCGAATACGATTGCATCCAGCCATCCGAGCAATTCTCCCTTGAATGTTCGCTTTGCTTTTGCTTCGGCCTTTTCACGTGCCCTTCGGAGTTTTCTTGCAGTAAGAAATCGTTCGGCGGTTGTCTGAACCCAATCTACATAATTCGACATGGAGATAAAATATCACAACAGCATGGCATTGACAAGTTGATGGCGTACTTGTACCTTGTAGCCGATGAAAAAGAAGCAACGTAGCGCAAATATTCAGGTAGAACCTGTCAAGCTCAAACCGGTTTTGGGCCTGCATCCGGGCGTATATGTCACGGTAGTCGTTGTGCTGTGTGTAGCCGTAGTATTATTTATCGTGGGGTTCTTGCCCGGAATCCTCAACGGAGGCAAACGCGTTACCTTTACGAGCTCATCCGAACCGATGGCCGTCACCGTAGACGGCAGATACCTCGGCAAGGCTCCGGTGACTGCTTTCATCGAATCTGGCAATCATACGGTCGAATTCAACTATATAGGGGAATTCGGAGAATCCTTCGATTTTTCCGTATCACACCCGGTATTCTTTACCTGGCTCTTTCCCAGAAGACAGACAGTAGCGTCTGCGTACACCCCTTCGTCCAATTCAGAAGTTAGAGCTGTACTTTCTCATATGCTGAACGAGGTTTCAGCCTGGTCGGCAATCATTGATTTTAACGAAACATATCACTATCCTCCGCTGATGAGAGAGGCGGCAGCTACACTTGCTGTCTCAAAATTAGATGATGAGGGACGTATGTTGATCGAGCAGTACCTTGATGCGTCTCTCAGGTATATTACCGGAAAAGTAATGTTGGATGACGCACGAGAAGCGCTAGAGACCCTTCGTTCCCACGCTATGCTTTCTGCAGATGCATCTAGGGATTTCGAACAAAAACTGGTATCGATATCTATGTTGTTCGATGAGGAATCGAAATCGATCGGTCTTGCGTCGAAGGCCTTAGCAGATCCGGCAGTCTCGGATCATCTTAACGCAGACAGATTTTCAATCGACGCCTTTCGTTATCAGGGAGGGCCTTTCGTGCTCGGAGACACGGCCTATGACGATTATCCTTCGGTGGTACGCATGGGGATTCAAGCCGAAACGGAAGCTTTTTCGATTTCCCAACAGGAAATCAGCGAATATCAGTGGGCACTGTTCTTAGAAGAGCGTCCGTTCTGGGCTAAGGAGAATATCGATCGTCTGATTGAAGAAGGCCTGGTCGATGACAATTATCTTGCAGGAATCTATCCTTCGAGTGTAATCGTATCCAACAAACCAATCAGGAATATCTCGTATCATGCCGCCAAGGCTTTTTGCGAATGGCTGACTCAGATATCGGGAGCCCAAGTTTCGTTGCCGACGGAAATACAATGGGAGTATGCAGCGTTGAACCTGCAAAATCCGAGCTATGCATCGTCATTGTCGACGCTTCCCGATAAGACGCAACCGAGTGCCATGTTCGGAAGTGTCTGGGAATTAACCGCTACTCCGTTTGTTCCTCTGGGCAGATATCTCGGGGAAACTAAAAATCTAATAACCCGTCCTCTTTCATATGTCGTCAAGGGCGGCTCGTATCTCAACGATCCAAACTTCACTACAGCTGCTGTCGTCGGAGTACAGGACGGTACGACATGTTCGGAGACCACCGGTTTCAGAATTGTGTGGACAAGGTGATCATATGCCGAAAGATTCGATAAAAATTCTCCAAACTAACAAAAAAGCCTATTACAACTACGAAGTCGTTGAAGATTTCGAATGCGGTATCGCGTTGCAGGGAACCGAAGTAAAATCGGTACGCATGAGCCGACTATCATTTGGAGATGCATACGTCAAGATTACTTCTAAAGGTCTTGTCCTGGTCGGTCTGCATATTTCCCCCTACTCTCATGCGGGGCTTGGAAATCACGAACCGGAACGGGATCGTAATCTTCTCGCCCATCGACAGGAAATCAAGCGTATCAAGCGCAAAGTAGACGAAAAGGGCATGACTCTGGTTCCGACCCAAGTCTATCTCAAGGGAAATCTGGTTAAGATTAGGATTTCACTTTGTCGCGGAAAGCAGGAACACGATAAGCGTAATGCAATCAAGGAACGAGACATGAAGCGCGAATTGCGTAGGGAGATGAAGAATTTCAACCGCGAATAGCACCTTCTTGTATTCAACTTCATTTTGCAGTATAATTAGTGTGCCCCTTTGAAATGGGGGGTGTGTTGGTTTCGACTGGCGTTAGTTGAGCCGACAGTTGCAAGCGGAGCGCCAACTCCTAAAACTAGCGAAAAACAAAACTGCCAAAAAAGAAGACGAAGTCTCCTTCGACGCAGAATACGCTCTCGCTGCCTAAGCAGTAGGAACGTACAGGAACTGAAAGTGCCGCTCTTAACTTTCAGTATCCTGTAAACAACAAGGGCTAACCCGAGGGAGTGCCGGTGACCCGAGGGGACATCTTACCGGAGTAGGAAGCGTAACGTCGGCCGCTGGTCCGATCGCTTTTGAATCAAAGAACAGCGGCTAAGCTTGTAGACGCTGCCGGGCGGCACGTTAGGACGGGGGTTCGACTCCCCCCACCTCCA
>JAAYDK010000049.1 GCA_012729295.1 Spirochaetales bacterium
ATTTATGGAGATCTTTCTCGACGAAAACGCAGCGTTGAAACAACGATGCCTGCTGGCTATCGACAGAACACAAAGTCCACTCGTCGTCGTACACCAGATGCTTGCTTTGAATGCACAGGGAATCAGAGCCAATCCGATTCTGCGAGAATGGTATAACGAAAGAACCTTTACGAAACTCGAGAAAGTCTATCGCGAAGAACACGGATCCAAAGCAACATATTTTTTATACGACAGCTTTCTCGAACTGATAGAACAATGGCAGAAAGAACACAGCATCCGCAACGATATCGATAGCAAGATGATCATGATGATATTTGCCGCGATTATCAACATTGACGCACACAAGGAAGAAATCGGAATCGATTATTTCCCGACATTACTCGAGATTATGACCGACCTCATCATGAAAGGACTGGCAACTGACCCAGTGTAGCGATAGATGAGGGAGGAACATGGTTCATCCGAGAGGTTTCAAAGATCATCACTTCGGCATGAATACCGACATCTCGTTCAGCATTACCGGAGAACATTCTGCCGAGGCTTCTGACGCACTACGGCACGAACTGGTTAGATTAGAATGCATGCTCAGCCGGTATCTTGATGGCAGCGATATCCAAAACATCAACCGCCATGCAGGAATAAAACCGGTGTGCGTCAACCCAGAGACATGCATGATCTTATCTGCCTCTCTCTCTTTTTCAAAGCTTTCGAAAGGGTTGTTTGACGTAACGATCGGACCGCTTGTCGATCTATGGAATTTCAAGCAAGCAACTCGAGCTCCAGATAAGATTCGTATCAATAAAGAGCTTTCGCTGGTAAATTACCGCAGCATGATGATCAAGCAAGGCGTTTCGATGGTTGGCTTGCCACAAAGCAATCAATCGATAGACCTGGGAGGCATTGCCAAAGGGTATGCCGGCGATTGCTGCAGAAAGATACTAGAGAATCAAAAAATTGCTTCAGGCTACATCAGTATCGGTGGAAATGTGATAACGCTCGGTAACAAGTCGGACGGCTCCTGTTGGAAGGTCGGCATACGACATCCGCGAGAAAGCAACAGTCTGCTGGGAGCGGTATCGGTAACAGATACTTCGGTCGTCACATCAGGTGATTACGAGCGTTACTTCGATGATGCCGAAGGGAACCGCTGGCACCATATTCTACATCCAAAGACCGGCTACCCTGCAAAATCGGGGCTAATCAGCGTAACGGTAGTCTATGAGAATTCCATGACCGCAGATGCGTTGGCAACAACGATCTTTGTGGCGGGAAAAGAACGCGGATTAAAATTGCTATCACATTTTCAAGGAGCCGGTGCAGTATTGGTCGACGATGTTCAACGAGTATCTGTCACGAACAACATCGCTTCTGTATTTCAAGCAGCCGAAGGTATTGATATTTCTATCCTGTAAAAGGAAGGAACATAATGAAAAAACATGCAAGACAAAAAGGAGGTCGCAACATGTGGTGGGTTGTATTACTTATCATCGTCGCAGTGATTGCTGCAGGGTTGGCAGTCGGAGTGCTTCTGGACGCACCGGGACGCAAAGAAGCGCTCGATCTGACGTTTTCGGCTATCGATTTTAAGAACCTGAAAGACGGGACATACACAGGTGAATACCAGGGAACGAAATCGCATATGCGGGACACGAAGGTCGAAATTTCGGTATCCGCCGGCAACGTATCCGATATCAAGATCCTCAAGGGAGCCGTCGATACGAACGGCAAAGCCGTGAAGATGGGCAAAGATCAGACTATCAGCGAAGTGTTTCAAAATGTCTTGCAGTCTCAGAGCCTCGATGTAGATGTAATCAGCGGTGCGACCATCACTACGAAAACCCATCTGAAAGCATTAGAGCAGGCACTCGTTCAGGCACAGAAGTAGCAGCGTTGTCTTGCAAACAGACCAAATCCTCAAGTATTCGGTTGAACAAAGGCGATTCCAAGGGAAGGCAATCCCTATTTTTATCATCTGACGTGGATTCTTATAATCTGTACTTGAACGGCGATAATCCGTGGGAAGTCGAAGCGTATGTCGATAAAAACGGGAATTCCGTACTGCATTTAGAAAATACCGTAAAAAGCATTCTTAAGAGAGTTGATAAAGGATTTACGTTCTTTGGTCCGGCAAGCGTTAGAAATCTGCCGTGGTACCATCTTTTGTGGATATCGGCTGCTCCGCCGCCCGTCATTTCTTTAGCTGTAGTTCTACTGATGTCCGCCAAATCGGATAATTGCACATCAGCGATTGTCGAAACGATGCGCTGGCAATAATTCTGGTAAGGTAATCATCATGAGTCTCATATGCAAACG
>JAAYDK010000050.1 GCA_012729295.1 Spirochaetales bacterium
ACATCCAGATGAAAATCCCCGTGATGTGGCCCACCGAAGACGAGCTTCCTCTCGTTATAGACAAGAGCGCAGCCATGCGCTTCCGGGATTTGGTCGGTGAACGAGAGTACGCTAGTCGGCCTGTGGGCGACAAACGAGGTCCTGCACGGAAAAAGAGTGCAGCCGGGCAACTCAGCGGTGCAAGAAGACCTAAGACAGGCAAACCTCAGGCTCCCCCGAGACAAAAGTCCGTATCAGTTCAGCCACAGACTGCTCCTGTAAGACAAAAACCTGTGGCAAGCGAGACTAGGCATAGAAAGGGTCGTTTGAGCTATGAAGAAGTTCAGAAGCTGAGCTTTGAGCAAAGAATGGCCTATTATAAACAAGCATACGGGAATGAAGATTCTCCCAAAAAGCAAGAGGCCGCAACTGCAGTAAAATCCCGCGTTGTTCCTAAAGGTAAAAGTCAGGTTCCAGCGCACCAAGAGAGTCCCAAACCCGTAGAGCAGCCTAGTGCACAGCCACAGAAAAAAGCAGGACTCCTGCAACGATTGTTAGGGAAGCTGAACCGACATGCTTAAGAAGTTCGTTGCCTATTACAAACCTTACACATGGTTGTTCTTCCTTGATATGGCGGCTGCGGCAATCGGGTCGTTGTTATCGATTTTGTTTCCGATGCTCACGAGAGAGTTGTTGAAAACCTATATCCCCGAGCAGATGTGGACGATGATCGTTACGGTATTGGGAGCGATGCTCGGTATCTATGTCGTACAGACCATATGCAGCTATATCCGTATTCGCTGGGGCCATCAGCTCGGAGTGAATATGGAAGGGGACATGCGGCAGGATTTATTTGCCCATCTTCAGCGTCTTTCGTTCGGATACTTCGACAAGACCAAGACCGGACATCTGATGAGCCGTATCACGAACGATTTGTTCATGATTACCGAAGTGGCGCATCATGCACCCGAAGACCTGCTCATATCGGTAGTCGTAATCATCAGTGCCTATTCGGTAATGTTTGCCAATAATTACCGGCTTGCGCTGATTTCCATGATACCGTTACCGTTTATGCTGGCATTCGGAATCCACTTTGGATTGAAACTTCGCGCCAAATTCAGACTGGTACGCTCGACTGTCGCCGATGTGAATGCTGCAGTAGAAAATTCTATTCAAGGAGTGCGAGAAGTCCAGTCGTTTACCAGCGAAACATACGAAAGGCAGAAATTCAAGCGTGTTACCAGAGTGTTTCAGAACGCACGGAGCAACCAGTACAAGGTGATGGGCAGATATGAAGCAATCATGATGTTTTTTCGCGAGATTTATTACTTCACCGTTGTTGCCGGCGGAGCGATACTCATATATCGCGGTCTGCTGCCCGTGTACGATCTTGTCGCGTTCATTTTATATGTTGGAATTGTTTTGCCGCCGATTGATCGACTTATCAGTTTTACCGAACAGTTGCAGCAGGGGATGACTGCCTTTGAGCGTTTCGTAGAAGTAATGAACGTACAGAGCGATATTCAAGATCGTCCTGATGCAGTCCATTTGGCAGTGGTCGAAGGTCAAATCGATTTTCAGCGGGTCAGATTTAGTTATGATGCTGCCAGCGGCCAGCAGGTCTTATCCGACGTAAATTTGTCGATTCCCGGAGGAGCCACCGTCGCTATCGTCGGTGAATCAGGCGTGGGTAAGTCGACTCTGGTTTCGTTGGTTCCAAGATTCTATGATCCGATTGCCGGGGCGGTATTCATTGACGGCCAGGATGTATCGACTGTCACAAGATCATCATTACGGCAACAAATCGGCTTCGTGCAGCAAAATGTGTTCTTATTCGACGGAACTATTCGAGAGAATTTGAAATACGGGAAGAATGATGCCGTCGATGATGAGATGTATGAAGCATTGGACAAGGCTAATATCGGGAAATTTGTCAGAGCCTTGCCAAACGGTCTCGATACCGAAGTCGGAGAGCGGGGAACCCGTTTGTCAGGAGGACAAAAACAGCGTATTTCAATCGCTAGAGTTTTTCTAAAGGATCCTAAGATATTAATTTTTGATGAAGCGACGTCGTCGTTGGATACCGAATCGGAGGCCCAGATTCAGGAAGCCTTCAAACGATTGGCTCAGGGAAGGACGGCAATAATTATCGCCCATCGCTTGACTACGGTCCAGGAAGCCGACATCATTTATGTGTTGGCCAATCAGACGGTTGCCGAGCGTGGCACTCATAGCGAATTATTAGCAATGAACGGTCATTACGCAAAATTGCATCGCAATCAAACGTGGGCTTGAGCGGCCCCGATGGTTTCAAGGAGTCGAGCGTGTTGAAATACATACATTTGACGATAGCATTTCTGCTGGTTATCCCGGCATTCATTCTCTCGGTATTTGTCGCTATCATTCCGGCAGCAATCATGCGGCTCTTCAGATGCCACAGATGTGCCGACTACTGGACTCGATTCAACGGCATCATCTTGTCGCGTTATATCATGCTGATGGTCAATTCGAAGATTGTAGTCGAAGGACTTGACCTCATACCCAGAGATAATCGTTCGATTTGTTTCGTTGCCAATCATCAGAGCCTGCTCGATATTCCAGCTGTTATAGCAGGTTTACGCGTTTGGGCAGGATTTATTACAAAAAAAGAATTGAAGAAGGTCCCCATCCTCAACTATTGGATTGAATCGATTAACTGCGTCTATATCGACCGTAAAAGTCCCCGGTCTTCGATAGAGGCGATTCTGAAAGGAGTCGAATATATCCGTAAAGGAATCCCGATGTTTATCTTCCCCGAGGGAACCAGAAGCAAAGATGGGAATCTGGGATCGTTTAAATCGGGAAGCTTAAAACTAGCTACCCGTGCAAAAGCCCTGATTGTTCCGATTGCAATTAGCGGGACAAGGATGGCATTTGAATCCAAAAAGGGGATGCGAAGGATAGTAATCCGAATATCGGTTTGCAAACCGATAGCAACGGCGACCCTCTCTGAAGAACAACTGAAAGAATTGCCCGAACAGGTCTTCGGAGCGATTTCCGAGCGCTACGGGCACATGGTACGGGTTTAGTGATGAAACGAAATGCCGTTTCGGTTACCAATCTCACGTTTCGATACGGGCAGCTAGAGAATCTCCCGTTATTTTCTCAGACGAGTTTTACCTTGAAACAAGGCGAG
>JAAYDK010000051.1 GCA_012729295.1 Spirochaetales bacterium
GCTTAAAAAATATGGGATGACGCTTGAGGAGATTTCGGAAATCATCCGACTCGGCAACGAAGACGACAGCGGAGAACGCCGGCGTCTTGAGCTTCTCAAGAATTATCGCAAGTTGTTGAGTAAAGAGCTGCAGCATTTAAAAGATGTTGGAAATCTTATTCGAGAATTGCAATGGCATGTAAAACAGCTTGAGTCTGCCAAGGCCGGCTTCAAGCAATGCCCGGGGACGGCCTGCCCCCGGTGCGAATATAAAAACCGGTGCGAATTCTATCGAGATTCATCTTCAGATCGTCGATAGGTTTGCCTACAGCAGTTCCAATAACTGACTGACAGCATCGGCAGGAAAATCTTCACCATAGGGTTGATCGAGCATGGAAGCCAGCAATTGTCTAACCGCATCGCTCTGAGCAATCAAATATCCTGACTCGCGTGCACAATCTTCTGCTAAAATCCGATTTGACTTTGCTAAGGCGGTTGCGAGCTTTTTTGCGGTTCCTTCAGATGTTTCGGCTACCGACAAAGCAATTGCCTCTTGCACCACCTTATTATCCAGTAAGGATTCTAAGGCTGATTGCACATCGCTCGTCTTTCTCTTTACTTCAGGATACCTGTCATAGACGAGCGAGATAGCGTGGGACGGACAGGCATCCACACATAGCCGACATCCGTCAAGGCACTTGTCAGCATCAATTTGACCCGTTTCGGTATTGGTTGCTCCCGTAGGACAAACGAACAGACAAAGGCAGTCCTTCGTGCAAAGTTTGATATTACGTACTGCGTGCATGTTTTTTCCTCCTACTGGATTTTTACGAAACGCGAAGCAGGAGCTTTGCAAATCGGGCACATATCGGGAACTTGTGCGCTGATGGCAATGAATCCGCATGCTTCACAAAGGTACAGCTGACCGTTATCAAGCAGGGCTTCCTGTTGCTTGGCATAACGCGACAGAAGCGATTTATGGATTGCGGTTACCTTTTTCCCCCAAGTGACAGCTCGTAAAGAAGCTCTATCCTCAGCAGCAACCGCAGCATCCTCACACTGAACATACGCTTGACTAATATCGGCCTGTATAAGCGGTTCCAAATCTATCAAACCGTGTTTTGATTCTTTTACCTGGCGCTCGTTAAAATATTGTTCAATCTGTAAAAAGAGCTTAGACTCCTGTGCTCTGTGTTGCTTTTCGCAAGCCTTTGCAAGATTTGAACAAATAGAAGCGACAGCTCCGATGTTTTCGTTCGAGAGAGTAATCATGACCACCTCCATGTTGTCGTTATAGTAATGATACCACAATGTGATGTTGTCACCTAGTTTATTATTGACTGATTATACCCGCTTCTGTATGTTTTGCATGAAAATAAAAGAATGAAAAAGAGAGGGTTAGCATTATGGCAGTAACGATTTATACCACACCGACATGCGGATTTTGTCACATGGCAAAAAGTTATCTTAAGAACAATAATGTACCATTTACCGAGTACAACGTTGCCCAAGATTCTCAAAAAGCTCAGGAAATGGTGAAAAAATCGGGACAGATGGGTGTTCCAGTACTTGATGTAAATGGAAAGATTATCATCGGATTCGACCGTGCGGCTATCGATAAGGCGCTCAAGCACTAATCGATTTCCTATTTCATGTAAAGCGCGGCCGGTTCGGCCGCGTTTTTTATGTGAGAACCGATGAAGAACAGCTGGCCAGTCGTGCAAAAACCCATTGTAACAATATGATAGGAGCGCTACAGTATCTCCAATATGGATTCGCTACGTTCACCAAATAATATCAAAGCCCAGCTGCTGGCTTTTGCAACAGTGTGTCTTTGGGCCTCGGCCTTTGTCTATACAAGTGTAGCGCTCGAATATTTTTCACCGTTATCTTTAGGCTTCGTCCGGTACGGCATAGCTTCGTTAATTTTGATTATTGTCGGGCTGGTTAAGCGAGTAGGACTACCGAAACGACGCGATATCGGTATATTCCTGCTACTTGGCCTTTTTGGATTTGCGTTGTTCATCACATTGTTTAATATCGGGATGGCTACTATTTCGGCATCGTTGGGCAGCATCATTATTGCAACTGCCCCGATTTTTACTGCACTTGCTTCACTGCTATTCCTGAAAGAACCGTTATCGAAGCTGCAATGGGTAGCGGTATTCATAGAGTTTTGCGGCATCTTGATCTTGAATTTTCCCAAAGGTGCCTTTACATTCAATATCGGAATTGTTTGGGTATTGGCTGCAGCATTATCTTTTTCAGGATATAACCTGCTGATGCGAAAGATTTCTAAATCATACACTCCATTGCAGGCAACTATTTATTGCATTGTTTCGGGTACGATTTTTTTAGGGATTTTTGCTCCGTCCGCTATAAGAGAACTGAAAACTGCAAATCTTTCGACCATCTTGGTTGCTTTCGAATTAGGGCTTTTACCAAGTGCCATCGGATATCTGCTCTGGGCGAAGGCCCTGTTTGTTACCACAAAAACAAGCGATGTGACAAACTTTATGTTCGTCACACCGCTATTGGCTACAGGACTTGACTATATCGTAACGGGAAAGGTGGCGGAATCTTCAACCATATTCGGAGGCATCGTTGTCCTTATGGGATTGATGATGTTCAACCGCTTTCGGTCCGCTACGGTCGCAAAAGCATCATAATGCGATCATTAAGCAGCAAATCGCTTGCCGAATTCACGGCAGGCATCTTGTGCAGGACCGGTCGGGGTGTTTTGAACAATAAGACCATGTTCGAATAAGACTGCCTGATTGTCGATGACCTGTTTTTCCCATGAACGCATCCACTGGCCGTCGCCCCAATCATACGAACCGAAAAGAGCAATATGCTTACCTGTCAATTTTTGTTCGATTGATTCAAAGAAAGGGAGAAACTCGCTCTCTTCAAGTTCTTCATCCCCCATTGCCGGACATCCGAACATAAACCTATCGTATTGATCGATTACTTCTGAAGAACATCCCGATACGGGCATCACATCGTAGTCGATCTTAGCTTGAGCCAGTCCTTCTGCAATCAAATGTGCCATGGACTCGGTATTGCCGGTCCCGCTCCAATATATAATAGCTACGCGCATATACGGTACTCCTTTATGTAGACGTTTAAATTTTATTGTTAGAAACGTCTAACACTTACTATAATACCGACAATGCTCAAGAGCGGCAAATGTGATTATTTGATGAACGTACCTGCATCAAGCTCGGTAAAAGCGGCCCGAAGTTCTTCTCTGGTATTCATCACGATCGGACCTCCCCAAGCAATCGGTTCGTGTAGAGGTTTGGCCGAATACAGAAGAAAACGCACGCCGTGATGTTTCGCGCGGACTTTCACCTCGTCACCTTCTCCTAACAATACCGCCTTATGCTGAACGACTTCTGCGTCAATATCTCCGAAAATTGCCGAACCTTCCACCACATAGCAGAACACGGTATTCGATGGTTCGACATGTATCATCCATTCAGTATCTGCATCAAGTTTCACATCGAGATATAGGGTCTTAACATAATCTCCCCGAACCGGACCGAATGTCCCGTGATATTCGCCGCTGATAATCCTGACAACCGAATGAGGTTCTTCTACAGCGGGGATTGTTTCAGACCTGATATCCCGGTAAGCCGGAGCTGTCATCTTGTCTTTTTTCGGAAGATTGATCCACAACTGGGTTCCCAACAAGCGTTCAGAACTCTGCGGCATCTCTTGGTGGATGATTCCCCTGCCGGCTGTCATCCACTGGCAGCAAAGCGCGTCGATAGAGCCCGAATTCCCTAGGCTGTCGCCGTGCTCTATCGTTCCTTCGATCAGATACGTCACTGTTTCTATACCCCGATGCGGATGCCATGGAAAACCTTTGATATAATCTTTCGGATCGTTCGAATCAAATGCATCGAGCATGAGAAACGGATCGAAATCGGTAACGTCGGCATGTCCGATTACGCGTACGAGTTTCACCCCAGCACCATCATACTGGACTGCTCCACCGGTCGTTTTGGCTATCTGTCTAATCCCCATTGGGTACCCCCGATGATAAAATTATAACATAGTATGCTGAAAATGCCCCTTTTATTTATCTTCTGAATTGGTTACAGTATTAGTAGAAATACAACTATGGAGGATAATAATATGAAAGTAAGATTTTTTCGCTGTAAAAAATGTGGAAATCTCGTCGAGCTGATAAACGACGGCGGTGGGGAATTGATCTGTTGCGGAGAACCAATGCAGGAATTGAAGGGAAATACGACCGATGCAGCTACCGAAAAGCATGTGCCGGTTGTTGAAAAATCAGGGAACTCCGTGGTAGTAAAAGTCGGTTCGGTAGCACACCCGATGACACCCGACCACTGGATTCAATGGATTGTCGTCGTAACGAAAAACGAAGTGCTTCGCAAAGTGCTCGATTCCAGCGACAAACCAGAAGCCAAGTTCGACTGCGTCGGTCAGCCGGTTACCGTGTACGAATACTGTAATCTCCACGGTCTGTGGAAAACCGAGCTATAACAGAAGCTGGCTCACAGCAAAAACAAGCCCGTCGGTTGACGGGCTCGTTTTTTGTACATTAATCAAGATCGAGCGAAGGCGGCGAATAGGTTCTTGCTCCAATTGCATGGTCAAGCATGTACAAAGAGTGTCCCTTGTCTCCGACAAGTTCGATCTTTCTGAGATTGTCTTCGGCGTTCTTCTCTTCTTCACCCTGCTCTTTTACAAACCAATCCAGGAACTGCATCGTGCGATAATCCTTTACCGCTTCGGCTGCACCGTAAATAGTATTGATTGATGCCGTAACATACTGCTCGTGTTTCAGCGATTCTTCAAATGCAGCCTTAGCTGAATCGTATTGTTTGCTAGGATCGGCAATCGCGGTCAAATGCACACGATATCCGTTGTTCAAAAGATATTGGCGGAACAGCATGGCATGGTCTCGTTCTTCCATTGCCTGGATCTTGAACCAATTTTCAAATCCGTCTAGCCCCTGATCGGCGAAATATCCAGCGATATCCAGGTATAGATATGCGGAAAAGAACTCTTTATTGATCTGTTCGTTCAATAACTTCACTACTTTCTGGTCTAACATGTTTTGCCTCTCTTTGTGTTAATTTGATACCATTACAATATACTGTTCCATTATGAAATCGGCAAACGACATGACGAACATCTATAAATGATTCTTGACTAATTCGCACCGCACCCATATCATTGCGTTAGTAAATTATTGCTAGTCGCAAGTAATTGAGGGCTTCATGCTTGACTTTTGCCTTATCAGAACCATACAGACCGCACTACATCAATTGGATGTACAAATCAGAGACGTATCCGGCATTTCGCTCAACGAAGCCTATTGTCTGTGTGCCGTATCTGAAGGTATCGCAGAACCAGGCCGACTAGCTGAAGAAATCGGACTCAGTCGCTCTCGTTTGTCCAGAATTTTAGATACCTTGGAAACAAAAGGATTACTTGAAAGAACAATTTCACCAGATGATCGTCGAAATATTCTCGTACGCCTGACCGAAAAAGGAAATTACAAAATTCAAAAGCTTCACCGCACCGATATCGCGCTGATGCCGCCGTTATCGAATATTATAAAAAAAATTCACAATAATATTTAAAGGAGTCAACCATGCATACGTACATCATCGTTGGAGGAGTCGCCGGCGGAGCGGGTACTGCAGCACGCTTGCGCAGATTGGATGAAACGTGTCGGATCATCATGTTCGAGCGCGGTGCATATATCAGTTATGCCAACTGTGGGCTTCCGTACTATGCAGGCAATACGATTACGGACCGCTCGCGCTTATTTGTCATCACCGCACAAGAATTCCAGCAAA
>JAAYDK010000052.1 GCA_012729295.1 Spirochaetales bacterium
ATGGGCCGCTAGCTCAGCTGGTAGAGCAGCAGACTCTTAATCTGCGGGTCAAAGGTTCGATCCCTTTGCGGCTCATCGTGACTCTTTGAATTTTCGCAAGAAAGTTGAAAGTGTCGCCACTGCGAGAGTGGTGGAACTGGCAGACACGCTAGACTTAGGATCTAGTACCGTAGGTGTGAGGGTTCAAATCCCTCCTCTCGCACTTGACCTACAGCGTGATGCTGGGGTATATATAGCTAGTCTTGCGAGAGTAGCTCAGTGGTAGAGCTCCACCTTGCCAAGGTGGATGTCGCGGGTTCAAGTCCCGTCTCTCGCTCTTTAGGCAACTGGTTTGTGCATAACAAATTAGTTGCCTTTTTTATGCCTTAAAACTAGGCAAAACCAGAAGGTCAAGTAAATGACAATAAGGTAGAGAAGCAGATGGCTGTAATTTTCTGATAAGCTAACGATTGGTTTCATCTGAATCCAACCAGATTATCACTTTTCTTCCGCTTACGATATACTACTTCTTCGTTCCATGAGGACGGTATTAAGCCAAGTGCCATACTGGTCTTGCCCGATTCTTTCACGATACACAACCATGCGAAAACCGCACTTCTCATGCAACCGGATGCTTGCTGTATTATCTTTCATGATTCCCGATTGCAGCGTCCAGATTCCGTACTCCCCTGATTTTGTAATTAAATGTTTTAAAAGTTGGGTTCCGACCTGTTTGCCTTTGTAAGAGACGTGTACATAGCTACTCAACTCTGTTACACCTCGATACACGCAGCGGCTTGAAATAGGCGATAGAGCTGTCCATCCGATTACAATATCCTCATCTACTGCAACAAGACGGCAATGTTCCATGTGGGATCGGTCAAACTCTTCATAGGAAGGACACTCCGTTTGGAACGTAGCCTGATTTGTATCCATCCCCTGTTGATAAATATCTTTAACTTGATCCCAATCGGATTCCTGCATCTCTCTGACACGATACAGCATTTTCCTCCATACCAATCCTTAGATTTATTTATAAAGCGTATCAATAAAAGCATAACAGGTACTTCCATCATTATGCCAACCGTACAGTCAAGTATGACTGGAAATACAGAACCAAACAGACCTATTACTTCGGCCTCTGCCAGGTTAGAAAAGCCCGATGCTGCTATCAATGAGGCTTGAGCAGCAATCGTATGCGGCTGCTTAGTCTATTTGGATAGCATATGGGTGAGGTCCGCACAGATTACATTTTGCAGCATCAATAAGACTGCAATCAATACGACATACAGTGGTTGTTCCAAAATAATGTTGTCCCTGAAGCGAGAAGATGATAATTAACGTGAGGAGGAGTTCCAATGCTGTAATAGCATTGAACTTGGGATGGCACTACATCCGATTCGTCATGTTCTTAGTCGGCTGTTTCCAAGACATACTGCTCTCATATTGACAATCTTCGATGTAAGGTGCATGATTGCATACATCGAAAAATATTGATGTGAGGTGAACCGTGCACACAATCCTTACCGAGCAAGCACGCATATTCAAGGTATTTTGCGTCGAGAAGCGACTTCAAATTCTTGAGATGCTCCGTGACGGGGAGAAATGCGCTTGTGTGCTGTTGGAAAAGTTGGACCTCGGGCAGCCGGGGCTGTCCTATCACATGAAGGTTCTTGTCGAATCCGGAGTCGTGCAAAGCCGCCAAGTAGGCAAGTGGACCTATTATAAAATCAGTGAAAGCGGCAGCGCCCATGCCCTGTCGCTGCTTAAGGAGCTGACAACTCCCAAAACCGTCGGAAGAGAAGAAGCACGTTGCTCCAATCGCCATTGCGATAGCCAGCCAATGAAAAGGTGATGCATGACCATGTTGCAAACAATCTGGGACGTGTTCCAAAAGCAGGTGCTCGGGATGGCATATCTCGATGATTTGATCGGAAGACTATTGTCCGTGCTTGGGATGAATCTTTCCAATCGTTGGATCGGGAGCCTAAGGTTCTTCCTGTACGATACTGTTAAGATTGTGGTGCTGCTCTGTGCCTTGATCTTCATCATAAGCTATATCCAAAGCTACTTTCCCCCGGAGCGTAGCAAAAAGATCTTGGGTCGGTTTCGCGGAATCGGAGCGAACTCGGTAGCCGCTCTGCTCGGGACTGTAACTCCATTCTGTTCCTGCTCGTCCATCCCGTTGTTCATCGGCTTCACATCGGCGGGATTGCCGCTCGGGGTCACGTTTTCTTTTCTAATTTCTTCACCGATGGTGGATATGGGTTCGCTTGTCCTACTCATGAGCATATTCGGAGCGAGGGTTGCCGTCATGTATGTCGTCTTTGGTCTGGTGATAGCCATCATCGGTGGTACAATCATCGAGAAGGCACACATGCAGGCACATGTTGAGAACTTCATACTCACTGCCGCAAGAGTCGACATCGAATCACCTGATCTTACACGAAAAGATCGCTTGACGTATGCGGGGGAGCAGATGTTGTCCACGTTGAGAAAGGTGTTCCCGTACATCATGGTTGGTGTCGGCATCGGTGCCTTGATCCACAACTGGATACCCGAATCATGGGTGGTGTCCCTGCTCGGAAGCGACAATCCGTTCGGAGTGGTCATCGCAACAGTCGTCGGCATACCGATGTACGCAGATATCTTCGGCACGATTCCGATAGCCGAGGCATTGCTGGCAAAAGGAGCCCAGCTGGGTACGGTCCTGTCGTTCATGATGGGAGTGACCACCCTGTCGATTCCTTCACTCGTCATGCTCCGAAAGGCAGTCAAACCGAAGTTGCTCGCGCTGTTCATTACCATCTGTACGATGGGGATAATCATGGTGGGATACGCTTTCAACGCCTTGCAAGCGCTGGTCATGTAGGAGGAAGGAACCGATGGCAAAGACTTGGTATCCCGTCATAGATTACCTAGCATGTGTGGAGTGCGGTACGTGTGTATCAAAATGCCCCCATAATGTGTATGACAAAGCGAAAGCTCCATCTCCAGTCGTCAGAAGACCTGAAGATTGCATTGACCATTGCCACGATTGCAAAAACCGTTGTCCGGTAGGCGCGATCATCTATGTGGGCGACGATACTTGTTGGACGCCGCCGAACCGCGGAGCGGGACCGAAGCAGATTCCCTGTTCTTGCGGAAGTGCGGAGGATGGAATTAAAAGGGTCCTGGTCGAATACCTGTATCTGGATTTGCTGGCATGTGATCGTTGCATCGGTACCGAAGGGGTGCTTGACGAGGTCATGATTACGCTCACTCCGGCGCTGCAGCTTGCCGGATACGAGGTGGAGTACGAGAAAATAAAGATGGATACTGCGGATATCGCGAAGCGGTACCGGTTCCTTTCCTCCCCGACGATACGTGTGAACGGGCAGGATGTTTGTCAATCGGTTGCGGAAAACAGTTGTGGTTGCTGCAGTGACTTGAGCGGAACCGATGTGAGCTGCCGGATATTCGAGCATGACGGGAAAACTTACGAGGTCCCCCCAAAAGACATGCTCGCCCAAGCCATCCTCAGAGCCGTATATGGACGGATTGGAACCACCGGTTGTTGCGATGCGTATGAATTGCCTGCAAACCTTGAGGCTTTCTATAAGGGAAAGGAAAGCAAATCCACCTGCTCATGCAAAGGGGATTGTTGCTTACCGATGTGCAGGCACAGATAGGAACCGTGGGCAGTCCGGCTGCTCAGTGACGCGTGAAGGAGGATGTGATCATGGCGTTGTTTGGAAAGAAGAATGAGAAGGCCACGGCCTGTTGCTGCAACGGAAACTGCGACCCCGAAAGCATGGCAAAAGCAGAAAGCGCAAAAACAGAGGGGGCGAGCGTCAAGGTGCTCGGCAGCGGCTGTGCCAAATGCAACCAGCTTGAGGCTGCGACGAAAGCTGCGCTCCAGCAGTTGGGTATGGATGCAACGATTGACCACGTGACGGATTTTGCATGCATCGCTGCCTACGGGGTAATGTCGACTCCGGCTCTCGTAGTGGACGGGAAAGTGGTTTCGTACGGCAAGACCCTCACAACCGAAGAGGTCGTGCGCATCCTGCAAAAAATCAGGGGGTGAGCATATGGGGAGAGGTAAGACCGTAGGAATCGGGTTTTTTGAGAAATACTTGTCATTGTGGGTGGTTTTGTGCATGGTTGCGGGGGTAATGATCGGCACATACCTTCCCGGAATACCTAAATTCCTCAGCCGGTTCGAGTATGCTCAGGTCTCAATACCGATCGCCATTCTGATCTGGCTCATGATCTACCCCATGATGCTGAAGGTCGATTTCCAAAGCATAAAGGATGTGAGAAAAAATCCGAAGGGATTGTATGTCACGTGGATCACCAACTGGCTTATCAAGCCGTTCACGATGTTCGCCATCGCCTGGTTGTTTTTCTTTGTGTTCTTCAAAGCCCTCATCCCGACAGAACTCGCCAGGGATTACCTTGCAGGTGCCATACTACTCGGTGCCGCTCCATGTACGGCAATGGTGTTCGTATGGAGCCATTTGACAAAAGGGAATGCGGCTTACACGGTGGTGCAGGTTGCTACGAACGATCTGATCATCCTCATAGCATTCACACCGATCGTAGCGTTCCTTCTTGGTGTCGGAGGAGTGAAGATCCCGTGGGACACCCTGATCCTTTCGGTGGTGCTGTTCGTGGTCATTCCGCTTGCGGCGGGCATACTCACGAGAAACACGGTCATACGCTCACGCGGAATCGATCACTTCGAACAGCGGTTCATACCCAAGTTTAGAAATATTACCGTACTTGGGTTGTTGCTTACCCTCGTGATAATTTTCTCGTTCCAAGGAGAAGTGATTCTGAACAATCCGTTGCATATCGTATTGATTGCAGTCCCGCTTGTGCTCCAGACGTTCATGATATTTTTCATCGCATACTTTACGAGCAAGATCCTTGGGCTGCCGCACAATATAGCTGCCCCTGCAGGGATGATAGGCGCTTCGAATTTCTTTGAATTGGCTGTTGCGGTAGCGATCTCTCTCTTCGGTGCGAATTCGCCTGCAGCTCTCGCCACGATTGTCGGAGTCCTGACCGAGGTCCCTGTCATGCTTGTGTTGGTGAAGATTGCAAACAATACATCCAAATGGTTTCCTTCACGAATAGATGAACCAGATAAAGCTTAGGCCGAAGGCGGCGTTCATCTGAGCGCATGATTCATGTCGCAGCGAGATAGACGATATCCTCGGCATTTCATGAATCAGATGCCCGGTACCCTCACCAGTATCTCCCGGTACAGGTAGTAGATATTGTCTTGGCAATAGTGCTGTATAGCTAAAATCGGTGTTTAAAGTTTACCTTGCCAAGGGGGATGTCGTGGGTTCAAGTCCCTTCTCTCGCTTTTAAGATAACTTGTTTTTAAATAACAAAATATTTGATTTTTTTGTTTGTCCGAAAAACCAACAAAAAGCCCTCGAATCGAGTAAATGGCCAAGTAAGAGACAAAAGGCAGGGTAAGCCTTTCTTAAACAGCTTTTACAAACAAATGTCTGGTTTTATAGGGGTCTTGGTTGTAGGTTTTCTGCTCGGCAGGCCAGGACACGAAGCGCTGGTTCCCTCACAGTGGATTGCATCCTTACTCGGTGAAAATTCGGTATTATCCAATTTTTTTGCAGCAATAGCCGGAGCATGTATGTATTTTGCCACACTTACCGAAATCCCGATCGTGCAAGGTCTGCTCGGCTCTGGTATGGCCCAAGGACCTGCATTAGCTCTCTTACTTGCCGGACCCAGCCTATCGTTACCTTCGATGCTGATTATCGGCAGCGAACTGGGTATGAGGAAAACCGCAGCCTATGTAGTGCTTGTCGTCCTATTATCGACTCTTGCCGGGCTTCTCTACGGTATTTTTATATAAAGCTGATATTTCGAAAATGCTTTAGTATCCTTAAGGCTTTCAATGTGACAAACCGGCTCGGCTGTCGGACAGATTCAAACTGCATATGAACGGCTCCTGGATGAATGAGTTCTAAATTCCATCTTTCATGCTTTTGTTTGCTTATCAACCACATCAATGCCTGTTCTATATGTTCGTTCAGCGGAATCTGGGCAACACAAGCGAATTCCAAAAATCTTAGCAGGTCGTATCGATAGCGATACGGATAGGAGAGCTTTGTAAAACGAGTATCTTCATCGATACACAAATGCCGGTCATACAAGAAACGAAGCCCCCCTTCGATTGCATCCGCAAGGATGTGATGCTGGCGGCTTTTTTGGAACGTCGACAAACCTTCCAATACGCAGATGGTAGTATGGGGATCGCCGTGAATCGATTGATAATCCCAGCTGAAGCCTCCGTCGGATTTCCGTTGCGTTAGCACAAATTCGGCGATCTTATCTAACCGTTGATCTTCAGCGCAGAAATATGAAGCATAATCGAGAAACATACCGTCGATGGCTATATCGCTCGGCATCGGTCGTTTCGCGAAGTTGAGTCCTCCATCATCGCCCTGACATTCGTCCAGAGCCCTCAGCACCATTTCCCGACAAGCTTGATTGTCCTTGGAAAGGCCGAGTTGCTTCAGATCGCACAGAGTATAATGCGTGCTCGTCCATTTCGGCTGATAATACCACAAGCCCCAGTGGCCCGATGGATTGCGGCAAGATACAAGTCGCTCTCCGAAGCCCTCGTGTTCGATTCTTCGCTGTAGTTGCCCGCATACTGCGAAATCACTGTTCAGCAGAAAGCTATGGGTCTGATACTGAATCGAAACATCGCCTTCCAACAGCCATCTGACCGTATCATTCATGACGAACCCCCATCAGGTTTCAATTGGGAGTATATCCTATCTATAGTCATTTACAATCCATTATTGAACAATAATTTACACAATATGTTTTATTCTTGTGCAGAAAGTCTCGATAGGTATATTTTTGGTACCCTGGTTGTCCGATGTGTTTTTTTTGCCGGACAAACATGGATTTTTCCATGGACTTGGTGCATGATTAACGATGTTTGTGCGGGGGGACTTTACGGAGGATTGTATGAAAATTTTAAAATCGGGCGGACACAGAATCTTTGAAAAGGATGATCAAACTTCGGCTGTCGTATCACGCATGCTGAGCGAACTCGAGAAAAACGGGATGGATGCGGTTCGAAAGTTTAGTCGCGAGCTGGACCAATGGGATC
>JAAYDK010000053.1 GCA_012729295.1 Spirochaetales bacterium
GCTATCTTGTGACGTCAGCTTGACTGATCGATCGGCGATACCAATGGAAACCTGATTTTGCTTACACTCCATATCTATTCCCAAGTCTTTGAGCATCGGAAAAACGATCCCTGAATTTTCAAAAGCGCGAATGCCGCCATCAAAAGCAAACCCTTGGTGCCAGAAGGTATCAACCATTCCGCCGGTTTTTTTCCTTTTTTCGCACACCAGTGTCCTAAAACCATATCGGCAAAGATATGCTGCACTGGTCAGGCCGGCTAGCCCACTGCCTACGACGATAGCGTCATATTCTTTTTTCATGATGTCACCCCTTCGATGAAGGCAATGGCCTCTCGAATTTTTACAGCCTGACCATTTTCAACAGAACAGATGCAGCGAGCCTCAAACTGCTCCAGCATCAAAGCCTCGGATGATGATTCACTCCAGCGCTTTTGGGCACCTGCAAAGTTACCAACCGCTATCCGTCTCATAATCCCTCTGATGTCTGTATTGTTTCCATTGGTACAGCTTGGATGTTCACACAGCCGACAGCGCATCGCCTCTCTCATAACATTTTTCTCATTTTCATCATAGTTTTCATATAGCATCTCAGCAGTAAACGGCTTTTCAACCATCCTAACGAAGTTCTTCATGCCAGACTGGTATACAAAGGGTTCCTTGCCAAGTTTTTTAAGCAGAACATTTGCTGCTGTAAGCCCTGAGGTCGTGACCGTCGGTGTTCCTGTTCCCATTACAGTAGATTCACCGCAGCAGAAAATGTTATCCCATTCCGTCCTGGTTTTAAGCCTTTTAAACATATGCTGACCCAGCATCTGCTTTGGACCGGCTACAGCTCCGCCGTTCTTCATGTTGTATCGCTCGATGGTTTTTGGAGTTGCGACTTCTGCATAACGTACGGCTTGTCTGATATTGGGAAATCGTCTTTCCAATACAGCAATCAGCCGGTCTTGCTCTAATTTTTTCTTAAGCAAATAGGATTTTCTATCCAGACCTTCCCAGTTTTCAAAGGTCGGACCGATTGCAATAACCGTATGTTCATCAGCAGCACATAGCGTCCTGTCATCGATGCTCAATATATAGGCAGTAACTTCGCTCTCGTCAAGCTCATCCGGATTGCCAACCAGCATTTCGATGGGGGCAGTGCCATCAGGGATAGAATTCCGGTCAACCACTGTATACAGAACCACACTGGGGTATGTTGGAACCTGATTTAAAGCCCATTCTATTTTCTGCTTCGTCGTATATTCAGGATCTATCAGCTTTCCGTAAAGATTCCAAACAGTTCCTGAATATATGATGTCCGGCGCATACAGCTCTCTACCGTCATCCAACTTAACGCCAGCAGGCTTCCCATCTTTAAAAATAAATGAAAGGACTTCCTTCTCAAGGATCATATCGCCACTGTTTTCTTCAATCACCTTTTCAAGCTTTCCCGGAAGAAAGAGTGTCGAGCCTGCAGGATAATAACTGCCGCCGACATGGTTATCTACAAACATTACAGCAGCGAGAACAGCAGGAGCCTCTTCAACCGTTGCGTAACAGTAGGTTGATGTCAGCTTATCGAAAAATTTGAATATCTCCGGATCAGTAAAATACTTTTCCAACAGACTTTTCGCGCTTTTATTCAAGTAGCTCAAAAACCGAATGTAGGAGATAGGATGCTTGAGCATACTCTTCAGTGCGGCGTTCCGGTCGGTTTCATCGGCGGTGGTATAAGTCGGGTTCTCTACCATAACATGCTGGTACATTTCAAGCATATCGTGATAAAAACGCTTGATGTTCTTTTTTTCGCTGGAGAAAATATCAGCAAGCTCTTCGGAAAATTGCTCAATATCCGCCCAAAAATGGATTTTTTTGCCTTTAAAATTGACACAGTACAGAAGGTTGTGTTGAATCATATCGATTGGCTCTTCAAGACAATTGAAGACGAATCGATGGGCATTAAAGCCATTTTCACCGAATCCATAAAGCATCGCAGAGCCCTGGTCAAATGTCACATGCTTTCGTTTGAATACACCGCAGGAGCCTCCCGGTTGGTAGCTTTTATCTATAACAGCAACCTTCAGGTGACGCTTGGCAAGCAAGCTTGCCGCTGTCAACCCGGAAAGCCCACCACCGACAATAATTGCGTCATAATCCATCGTTTGAAACCTCCTCTCTAAATGGTGATGCTATTTTAAGCCCTTCTCTGATTTTTCGGTACATGATGATCGGGCTGTCCCCCGGAACGAGCTTTTCGCCGGATCTTAATGCCGAGGCTTTGGGTTTTTGTGTAATTACCACGCGCTTATCTTGCCTTTCAACGGCTTTGTTGCCAAACTTCCCTATGTATGCGATCAAGCTGTTTACTGGCTTAAAGCTGCTCAGTTTGCAGTAAAACCGAATATATAGAATGGTATTTTCATCATCCACGGGAGCAAAGTAGATAATGACCTTGATTTTCTCGCTGATGTGGTTCATCCAGATATTGGGGAATATGAAGCTCAAATGGGTATCCTTGATGACGCATTCTTCAGGTGATTTTGGTTTTTGTCCATGATCCAGCTCGTTATTAGCACTGGTCGTCAAAATCCCTTTTTCCCATATTACCTTTGGTCCATTGACTAGAGTCTTGTTTCCTCTGCCTATGGTGGTTTTATGGACGAAAGGAAGATGTACCACATCCAATTGATTTTCAATACATCTTGAATAATGGGAATTCCAGTGGTCCTCAATCTCGCTGAAAGCGTAGGAGTGATCAATTTCCTGATCAAAAAACGGCAGATCATCAGTGATTTTTTCCTCATCGCCATACCACATGTAGATGATTCCGTTTGCTTCCCTGACAGGATAATGCCTGACATTGTATCGGCTGATGTCAGCCACAGAAGCTTTACCGTTTGCGGGTATAAACGTGCATTGACCAATTTTATTAAATTCAAGTCCATGGAATGGGCATTGGATGCAGTCATCCTGAACCTTCCCTAAACTAAGGGCAGCGCCACGATGAGTGCATTGATCTACCACGCAGCCGATTTCATTCTTGCTGTTTCTAAATAAAGCCAGATCCAGATTCATTCGTTTAACGCCTACAATCTGGTCAGCCTTGACTTTCTTTGACGGCAGTATTGCATACCATTGATTTGAGATCATTTATTGCTCCTTCATTACAACGAATTTTTCTTGCTAATGTGCTCTTTATGCTAATCGGTGCCATTGGCGCGAATACCATCCCAATATGCCTCAAACAGTTCATCAGCATTGCCGAGATCGAAAGGCTCTTTGGGATATAAAAGCATCCCATCCAAGATACCCTGAATCATGCAAAAGTAAAGGCGGAGAGCTCCCGGGGAAACATCCTGCCTGATTTCACCTTTAGATTGCCCAGTTGAAAAACATTGCTGTATCTGTTGTTTGAATACCCTGTCATTATCTTCAATCAGTTGAGCAGAGATGTTTTTAAGCTGTTGATTTTGAATGAATGGTATGGCACGCCAGAAACGAAGCCGGTTGTCTTCAGAGAAATAATCTATCACATGAACATATAGGCTCTTCATTGAATCCCTGCAGCTCAGGTTTTTTACTTCTAATATTTTTTCTGTTAAACATCTATAGTATCTTTGTATCTCGTCCCTGATAACCAGCTCAATAATTTCATCCTTGCTTTCAAAATGACTGTAGAGTGATGGAGTCTTTATATTTACTGCTCTTGCAAGTTCGGCAACTGACAAGTGGTAGCCTCTTTCACAAAAAATATCAAATGCAGCCTTAAGGATTTCATTTTTTTTATCCACGTTCCTCGCCTCCTAAGCTAATTGCCATTAATAAATAGATTCATTCCTTACCGGATTTTAATATTTGCTTATGAAGCTGGATATACATCTCTGGCATGCGTTCAAATGCCTCCATGCGTACTGCTTTAAGCTTGAAAGCCATACCCATGCCAAGGTTGAAAGCTTGTTTGCCGAGATCCTTTTGCGGGAAGTCATACAGCCCATTTTTCTTGTAGAAGCGATGGTCATCTCCAACCACACCCCTCATACTGTAGATCAAGTCGCGGAATATTTTAATTCCGCCTACTCCAAGGAAATTGACGCTTTTTTGGTATTTAGCCAGGGCTGCCTGGGACAGGCGTTTCGCCGAATTAATAATCAGGCTTTCAAGATAAACTGAATCCTCATATTCATCACCAATGATGCACATGGCATTCTCACGCCCGACATTATCTTTTCCTTCTAGAAATTGACGCACATTCGGCAATGATCTAAGTGGACCCGCAACCAAATAGCCTGTATGCTTGCCCATCATGCTGGTTCGGTGTCCGTTAGAAAAGGTACGATCCAGAAAGAGTTTCCAGATCGGCTTCAGGTATCGGTCCTCAATGTTCATTCCAAATACCAGAACATCACAGGTATTGACGAGATTAAGGTAGAAATCCTGGAACCCATCCTTGCGGTCACATTCACCCACCAACTCGCACTTAAGACAGCCATGGCAGCCTGCTTCATAAGGGAACTCATTTATATCAATGACTTCTATTTCATGGGGATAGGCATCCATGAATACATCGAGCATCCGTGACAGGTTCCCATCTTGATGAATTTCATCCGTCAGCAGTACCGTCCTCAGCTTCGGTTCGGCCAATTTGGGATTTGCTTCCCGGGATTCGTTGATTAAGGCCGGCGAGAATCGAGGTGATTTAGTTTCCGGCAGGGGCATAAACTTACGTTCCACCGGATCTCGGTTGCGACAGGCACTGACAAAGTCATTCATAAAAAACCGCATGCTGGCACGATGAGTTTTAATGAGCATGTCCATATTATCAGCTGTTCGACCTTCAACGTAGGCCATGCCCAGATCTTCACTCGTACTGCGAAGCCAATCTTCTGCCAGGTGGTCATAGTAATGGAAGCACGTCATCATGCTGGTTGCATATTTCCCTTGAAAAATAGAATTACGACCTTCTGCTTTTATCAATTGGAATAGACGAATCAATTGCCAAGGTACCAACATTGTATATACGGGCGTATTCCAGATAATCGCATCAGCCCACTCAATATCGGTTATTGCAGACTCAAGCCAGGATTGCTCAAAGTTAATTTTGGACAAGGCTTCGCTTGCCTGCAGGACTTTATACTCCACATCCTTTTCTTGACCTAGCATATATAGGCTGTGCTGGAGGGTTAAGCTGTATTCGCCTTTGGGGCTGCCATTTACAATAAGGATTTTAATGATTGGTTTCATTCTCAGTCACCTCGTTTTTTAATAGTGATTAGAAATTCAATTATATTGAGAGTCATAGTCTTCCCCTTTAAAAGCTTCTTGAGCTAACGAATATTCGTTAGCTCAATTTTACAACTTATTCTTTAAATTTGCTAGTCTTTTATTCATTATTATTTTGTAGGGAATACAAATGGAAAGAAGACAAAGTTTTACCGGAATCAATTATCAATTTAGTAAGCCCGCCTATTCAAGGATGTTCACATTTTATTTAATCAGACGGTTCAACTACAATGAATACAGTTTTGTTTTCGAGTAGACTAAGCAGCAATTCTTTCTTTCGTTCTTTAAACGTCTGCTATCGGCGGCTAACATCACAAAGTGGCTGGTCGAGGTATGGCAATGCTCTAATTTTGATAAAATAGATTTATGGGCGTATTGCTATATGGATTACTCATCTATTTGGATTTCAATTCCAGACTTAAACTCAATGATGAAATGATCATCATGAATCGTGATTTTATCGATGAGTGTCCTAACATACTGCTCATCATATTCGGCAAACGTCGCAGTGAATGTGATATATCTGAAGATTGTCATTGCCCTCGTTGCGGCGCTCCCTTGCCTTACTTATACAAAAACAACGGTACCAAAGGACAAATCCAATGCAAGGTGTGTCAAACATTATTTAACCCAGAAAACAAGTACAATCAACCATAAATGGTTCCTTGGTTATACCAAAGACGAGAACAAGAAACTGGTCATTGTCCCGGAAGAGGCCGAAGTCATCAAAAGAATTTACCGGGAATACCTCGAAGGTGCCAGTATGCTGAAAATTGCCCGTGGCCTTGAGGCGGACGGTATTTTAAACGGCGCTGGCAGAGAAAAATGGCACACCAGCAACATTAACCAGATTCTGCGAAATGAGAAATATATCGGCGATGCCCTTTTGCAGAAAACTTATACCACAGACTTTCTCACGAAAACGCGAGTGAAGAACCATGGTATCGTTCCGCAGTA
>JAAYDK010000054.1 GCA_012729295.1 Spirochaetales bacterium
GATCGACTGATCGTCACCGATATCGGTATACACAGCATTGAACAACGGAATGACAGTCCCTTCGGCAGCAGGGACGACATAGAAGAACTGATGCATGAGTACGAACAGCCCCATCGTCTTGACCGTTACGGTCTTCCCGCCCGCGTTCGGACCGCTGAGCACAACTGCAGATATCGCAGGATCGATGGTAATCGATATGGGAACCACATGGCCTTTCAGTAAAGGATGGCGTGCTCTCACAAGGCGATATATCGCATCTTTTCCTACTAATGGCCGAATGCAGTTGTGTTTTCGACGATAGCAGAGACGCGCATAGAGCGCATCGGCTTCTCCGATATGCTCGACCAAATCCAGGATCAGATTTTTGCAGGCATGGGTCTGTACCGACAGATCCCCAAGTATTTTCGCTATTTCGATAAGGATCCTCTGTTCGGCCATAACAACCTGGTTGTTTAGCTCAACAAGCCGGTAAGGTTCCATAAATACTGTCGCACCCGATGCCGAAACACTATGTACGACTCCCTCGACGATTGATTTCTGATCGCTTTTGATCGGTAGCATGACGCGGCCGTCGCGATATACCGGCTGGTCTGCCTGGGCAAACGTACTTTGTGAACGTAAAAAATCGATACTGAAAGACTGCCGCTCATGGCGTCTTTGATCCAAATCCGCCTTGAGAGCCCGTATTGCAGGATGAGTCGTCTTTACCTGACCCGGGCTTTCTAATACATCGAAAAGCGTGTTCATCAGCCTGTGTAGTTCTTGAGCGAATGGTTCGAATAAGGTTCTTGCGCTTTGCCTTGATTCAGCATATTCCGGCGGAGTCAGACAAAATTCGACGAATATCTGAGCTGAACGTACATATTGTGCAAGAGCCCAAAGCTGTTCTCCGTCAAATTCGGCAAACGGTGCATCCAATTCGGAAATGATGGATTGTATGCTGCAAAAAGGCTCGGGCCGAGCAATGCCTCTGTCGAGCAACGACCCCATATCGTCGATGATGTCCTGATATCTTGACAACTGTGCCTCGTCATAGACGAAAATTTTCCGTTCGAGGCACCGTTTGCCTTCTTCCGAAAGGCATTGCGAGCTTAATTCTTTAAACACTTCGTTGAACTGCAGGTCTTCTAACGTCTTTTCATTCATACTTTGTCAGCGGCGATCGCTCTCCCACTCTTCGGGACGCTCCTCGATCGACACGAGCATTCGGATATAGCTTTCATATCTATCGGGATCTAAGATATGCTCCTCAAGTGCACTTTTCACAGCGCAATCAGGTTCATGCCAATGGAGACACGGCTGAAAGCTGCACTTAGAAGCATAATTTATGAATTCAGGAAATGCTTGTACCATTGCTGCCGGATCTGAATGCGGAACCAACAGCTCCTTCACTCCCGGAGTGTCGATAATGGCAAAGGTGCCGCATTTAATCATAATCGAATGGTTTGTCGTGTGGCGGCCGCGATTGAATTTCTCAGATATTTGTCCTACTTTTTGCCTTGAAATCCCCGCAAGCGCGTTTACCAACGTCGATTTTCCGACTCCCGACTGGCCGACGAACGCAGAAACCTTACCTTCGAGACGACTTTTCAGTGCAAGGATGCCTGCTTCATCGTATGCAGACATGGCAAAAACGTCGAATCCCACCTTCTCATAGAGTCTGAAGCGGTTGTCTTCTTCTTCGCTGATTAGGAGGTCACACTTATTGAGAACGATCAATACCGGACAACCTGTGGTACAAGCGATTGCCCGATCTATGAAGCGCGGCCTGAACGGCGGTTCGTCCGACGAGCCGACAATTACGACAAGATCGATATTTGCGGCTACGATCTGGTCGCATCCGCGCTTCGCGTTCCATCTGATAAACGACGACCTGCGGTCCATTCTTTGGACGATAAGACCTTCGGTCGACGATGTCGGCACAAGCCGTACCGTATCGCCGACCGCTATCGGATTATAGTCGTCGTCGATGCCCTGCAAAACTTTTCCCTTGATACGACACTCGTAGGTTGTACGGCATTCTGCTGAAAACGGCTGATCGTTTTCAACATCGACTGAGTAGATATTGTTAATCCCTCGCGTAACCACCCCGGATAAAAATCCCATGGATAAAATGTAGCGGTAAAGTAGGTTTCGTGCAACTACATTACGGCGTTCCTTTACAGCCGGGTTCCTTTCTGCTACCGTTAGCCCATGTTCAGTCGTCTACGATGTTCCGTCGACCAATGCAGCAGACTCGTTGCGCATGGCGAGACAACCTGCTATCTGCACAGCAGTAATCGCGAATCTACGCTCGAAAGGGTTGCAGCGCTGGTATCGGACGGTCAACGCCATCACGACCTCATCCTCACCGACGGCGTACTAAGAAACCGCATGTTTAGTCGTGCGTCTTTGGCTACGTGCAGCTTCGCTCGCTGCATATTCTGCGATGTCGACTTCAGCGAAGCAAAACTGAACGCATGTTTCTTCGACTTCTGCCTATTCGAACGATGTCGGTTCATCGGAGCAAACGCTCGTTTTTCCGTATTTGCCGGTTCGTCGCTGCTCGACTGCGATTTTACCGATACGCTGCTGCTGCATGCAAATTTTATGGGTTCCGATATCCGCAACTGCGACTTTTCATCAAGCGACCTATATTATTCGAATTTTTCTAGTTCATACCTCAGTCATGTTCTATTTGTCGATTGCAACTTAAAAAATGCCGATTTCCGTTTTACGGAACGTTCGTCGGTATCGTTTCGCTATTCGAATTACGAGGAGGCCTGCTTTATGCAGCGATGAGATGAAGATATTCAGTCATGTCTCCATGCTGGCCTATTCGAATACCTACCTCATCGGACCCGAAGAAGGCGGAGATGCGATTCTTGTCGATCCGGGCCATATCGATATGGAATTGATTGAACGAATCGAACAGAATCGCTTCACAATCAGCGATGTTCTGATTACCCACCGTCACGATGCGCATCACCAGGGGCTCGGAACATTGCTAAAAATTTATCATCCTACCGTCTATGCAGGTTCGCCGACACTCTTCGACGTACCGGTGAAGGCGCTCAACGATAACGAAACGCTGCTGCTTTCACAATTTTCTGTCAAGGCTATCCAGGTTCCTGGACATACCATTGATTCGTTTGCATTCCATATCGGAAATGCACTGTTCACCGGGGATATTCTGTATGCGGGAAGGATCGGAAACACAAACGGAGTTCTCGAAAAAGCTCTTTTACTGAAAGGAATCAAGCACCGGCTACTGACCTTGGACGAACGTACCGTCATATTCCCCGGACACGGGACGATTTCGACGATCAAAATTGAAAAATTATTCAACCACGACCTTATCGACGCAATGGGAATCGATGATCTGAAACAACTCAGCCACCCGAGCGTAATCACGTAAGCGCTTGTTTTATCAGCTTTTTAAAACGATCGGGCAGCGGGGCACGAAATATAAGTCTTTGACCGGTCAGCGGATGGTCGATTTCAAGCGATAGTGCGTGCAGCATCAAGGAGCAGGGATCGTCACTATTCGACTTATGGCCATAGAGTTCGTCGCCGACAACAGAATGGCCGATGCTCGCCATGTGTACGCGAATCTGGTGCGTCCTTCCCGTATAGATGCGGATTCGCAACAACGCGAAATGTCCGAACTGGCGCAATACGGTATAATCGGTTACTGCAGATTTTCCGTTGCGGTCAATTGCAAATTTTTTTCGATTCTTCTCTGAACGTCCGATAGGAGCATCGATTGTCTGTCGTTTGCGTTCCATCACTCCTTTCACTAACGCGATATAATATTTACACGTCGAACGATTCTTGAACTGCTCCGATAAAGCGGCATGGGCGCTACGGGTTTTCGCTACTACCAAAACTCCGCTAGTCTCTTTGTCAAGCCGATGAACGATTCCCGGTCGTGCCAGTTCCATATCCTGTCCGTCTTCGCTCAAATCGGCAAATTCTGCTCCATAGCGGTATACCAGGGCATTTACCAGCGTGCCGTCAGGATTTCCCGGTGCAGGATGAACAACAAGCGATTGCTGCTTGTCGATTACCAGCATAGATTCATCTTCATACAATACCGATAATTCAATCGGTTGGGCTTCTACTCCGGTGAACGAGACATCAGTCCATGTAACGATAATGGTCTCGCCTTCTTTAACCGGTCGACTTTTCTTTACCTGCTTCCCGTCGACGGTTATGACAGTGTCTTTATCGGAAACGAGCGATCGGCTGAGGCCTTCTGCGTATCGGGCGATATAGGCATCGATTCTGATTTTCCCTTCGACCGGTCCTGCAATAAGACTGAGCGTTTTTGTTCGGTTATCCGTCATTGGATTTCTCCGAGAATATAATCTACTAGAGCAACGATTAGGGACAACCCCGCTGCAATCGAGAACATGGCGATGGTTTCTCCGGCAGTGGTAGGAGCTATCGGGGGAGCTCCCAGTGCTAATGCAGCTGAATATCCCAATGAGGCAACGGTCAGAGAAATCGGTAGCGAACCGAAAAATATCGTTTCCGAGCGCCTTAACGTTTTGCTCCAACTGGGAAATTCCTGCTCGGTATACGGTTCGTATGACTGAATGAGACTTGCTGGCGCACAGAACAGATTCCATGAGAACGCTACGAGTAGAATGAGACAAACTAAGGAACGTTTCATTGATTTCTTGCTCCAAATAAGGCCGTTCCGATTCGTACGAGCGTAGAGCCTTCTTCTATCGCAATCGAAAAATCCTGACTCATTCCCATCGACAAGATATTGAAATCGAGTTCGGGATGAGCTGTCCGGGAACGCTCTCGCAACTCTCGAAGATACGAAAAGGCTTTTCTAAGTGCGTTCTCGTCACCACCGAGGGGTCCTACGGTCATCAATCCACCGACACGAACGCCTTCGATAGATCCGACTTGATCGAGAAACGAGAAGTACTCGAGCTCATTGTTAAAACCTGCTTTCGAGGATTCGTTTGACGTATTGTATTCGATGAGAATCGGCATGATTTTGCCGATCCTGACCGATTCCTGCCCGATTCGCCGCGCCAGGGCCAGAGAATCGACCGAATCGATCGCATCGACCAAGGCTACCGCCTTTTTGACTTTGTTGCTTTGCAGGTGACCGATCATGTGCAACTTGATATGCTGGAATTTCTTGCTGAATTTTCTCTCAATTTCCTGTACTCGGTTCTCGCCAAACAACGTCTGGCCGCAATCGGCGAGTTTCAGTATTGATTCGATCGGATGTGTCTTGGACACGGCCATCAGTGTGATATCGCGAATATTTCTTTCGCTTCTCTTTGCTGCACTTTCGATGAGTTCACTGATTGTCTCAAGATTATGTTGATAGTGGTCGTTCATTGCTCTTCAGTCCTTTTCTTCTTTTTTCTGGAAACGTTTTTTTGCTCGCGCCATTGGTTCAGTGAAGCTCGCACCTGGGACAACTGGGCTTCGAAATCGATGCGTGAAAAGTTCGGGAACGCATCGAGAATCCGTTTGCCAGCGTTACGCAGCTGCAATCTGAGTCGTTCGAATTCCCGTTCTACGTACGAGCGTGCGAGCGGTCTCAGCTCCTCACCTAAACGATCGATGCGTTCTTCCATCTCGCTTTTCAACTGTTTGGCACGAGATAACAGCGTGTTGAATGATACCATTTTGTGTACGCTGATGGAGGTATCGATGCTGAACACGATCAAAATTCCTGCTGCAGCATAACCGAGAACTTGTTCGGAAACATTTTGAAGTATTGCACGTAGAGCCGGATGAATGAATGTTACCGCTATAAGCGCTAGTAATCCAAATAACGTTGTATTAAGTAAACAGACTCGTCCATACAGATTGAATCTGTGTTTCGAATAATCCCATAATCTTGCGTGAAATATGATTTGTAACAACCATCCGGTTACAAATTCTACTATTGAACAGATTAAAGCTCCGAGTACAAAAACGAGTACCGGTCGATGTGCAATCGAATCTAGCAGCGTAATGACGGCCAGCGCACCGAGACCGTACACAGGAAGATACGGACCTTGTAGAAATCCCCTGTCGACAAAACGCTTTTTGCCAAACGAGCAGTAAGCGGTTTCACACACATACCCGATCACGCTGTACGCAAACATGTATACCACCAGGTTCGGTATCGATTCGCCGTTCATCGACCAGAATCCTGCCACGTATCGGAGAAAGCGACGAGCATATTGGAATCGAGGTACCCGAGGATATCGCTGTAGTACCAGTGCCGTAAAGGACCTGCTTCGCGTACCATACCGGCTTTCTCCATCACTTTTCCCGATGCTGGGTTGTCGATTGCATGGCATCCCTGGATGCGATGGAACGCTGCCGTATTGAACGCAAAATGTAGTACAGCCCGTAATGCTTCGCTCGCATAACCCTTGTTCCACATGTGCTTAGAAAGACAGTAGCCGACTTCCCCCGAACGATCTGTCTTGTTGATTACTTCGATACCCATCGAGCCAAATACCTGTCCCGTTTCACGCAAAGTCAGCGCCCAATGAAAAAACGGAGGATTTTTCATCTGGTCGATCCAGTGCGAAATCACCCGCTTGGATTCGCTAATATCTTCATGGACATGAAATCTAAGATACCGGGTGACCTCGGGATCGCACGCCCAGCCGAACATAGCCATCGCATCGCCCATCTCAAAGGGACGAAGCAGCAAGCGTTCAGTATAGAGATTGGGACAGACGATTGCACGTAGTGTCTCACGCATCTATTAGCCACCTCATGGATAATACTATAACAAAAAATTGCATAATGGTAGTAGTACGGAAAACCGTTATCATAACGCGAATGTGCTTATCAAAGGCATATTGGTTATATCGATACCCGATTAATGTACCTGAAGCTGCAAGAAAATCGGGTGTTCTTCAATTCTATAAATGTTTTCACGTGCGTAATCGAGAGCAGTTTTACCGTCTGTAGTTTTCAACGATACATCGGCTCCCGCATCGAGTAGAATCGTCATAAGTTGAATTTTAAAATCAGACAGAGGGTTTGGGTGCACGGCAGCATGCATCAATGCCGTTCTTCCGTAGTAATCCTGTGCATTCACATCGGAACCGGCTTCTATCAGCATAGACAATACAGTTGGATTATCATTGTTTTCAGCTGCATACATTAACGGAGTCATATTTCTATAGCGGTTATTATCTCGTGCGTTGACATTGGCACCGAGAGATAAAATGAGCGCAAGCGTATCCGGAGGATCTGAATCATTGTTCGATACACAATTGAACAAGGCATCAGACAGAAATTGATGTACTTGATCTTTACAGTTGCCCGATTCATAGATTGTTTTAAAAACCTCGGGATTTGGATTATCCGCTGCGTAATAGAGCAGATTACAGGAAAATTCAGCACCTGCTGCGATGAGCGTCGAGACTATTTGGACATTCTGATTGTGTTTCGTAGCCAGGGACAATGCAGTTTCGTCCCAGCTATTCTTTACTTCTGTATCTGCTTTAGCTTCCAACAGCAGTTTCGTAATCTGTACATCCTCGCGTTCTGAAGCGGCAAACATCAAAGCGGTATTTTCGTGTCCATCTGTCTTATTCACTCCAGCACCAGCGTTAATCAATGCAGAAATCACCTCGATGTTGTTAGATACAACTGCATAGTGTAAAGCAGTGGCGCCACGGTACAATTCCGAGTGATCACGAGCATCGATTTCAGCTCCATTTCTTATTAACGTTTCGACAACTTTCGGATTGGGATTGGACCGGGCGGCCAGATGCAGAGCAGTCATGTATCCAGATTCATAATAATCACGTGCATCCGCACCTGCTTCAATCAGTGCTTCGATGACCTTTTCATCCGAATTATATTCGGCTGCAAGCAGCAACGGGGTCGGCTCACTATAGGAAAGCAGGCCTTTAGATCGACGTTCATTCACATCTGCACCGCCGATGATAGCTAGCTTTACGATCCATGCGGGACCAGAGGTTGCTGCCGTATGGAGATTCTGAGACAGGTACCTCACGAATCCGTACATGAACAATCCGATAAGAATTACACAGATAATCAAAACAATGAGTAGGATTTTCTTCGAGCGTTTCATGAATATCACCTTCGCATGAACCGGCGAACCTTTCGCACATAGCTTCTATCGAAGTATCGCGCGATTATAGACCATCCGGTGAAATTTGATGGTTTTATTCATAAATCAATTATGTGGGAATAGCAATGAGAATCGGGAATTTTCGTGTGGAAAAAAGGAAGTGTTTCTTTACTGTTGAAAAGAAGTGGTTTTGGGGGGTGAGGGATTTGAACCCACGACAGCCTGCTTGTAAGGCAGGAGCTCTCCCACTGAGCTAACCCCCCGGACAATGATACGAAAGAGAAACTAGCATGCAACCGATTCTTTGTCAACCAAGTGCCGCATTTATTTCTGATTTGCCGGTGCCCGATTATCCTTGAGAACCACGTCATGCGCACCGCCTTCCACAATACTGGTTGCGGAAACAACTGTCAGTTTGGCTTTTTGCCTAAGCTCGCTCAGATTCATCGCACCGCAGTTGCACATGGTTGAACGAACCTTTGCAAGGGTGAGTTCGACGTTATCGCGTAATGATCCCGCGTACGGCACGTATGAATCAACACCTTCCTCGAAGGACAGATGGTTCTTACCGCCGAGGTCGTATCGCTGCCAGTTGCGGGCACGGTTCGATCCCTCGCCCCAGTATTCTTTCACATACGTACCGTTGATAAGTACTTTGTTGGTCGGACTTTCGTCGAAGCGCGCAAAGTAGCGTCCGAGCATGATAAAATCTGCTCCCATCGCAAGGGCTAGCGTCAGGTGGTGATCGTGTACGATTCCTCCGTCGGAACAGATGGGAACATACCAGCCGGTTTCGGCATAGTATTCGTCTCTTGCCTTCGCCACCTCGATCAGAGCGGTCGCCTGACCTCTTCCGATGCCCTTCGTCTCGCGCGTTATGCAGATCGAGCCTCCGCCAACCCCGACCTTCACGAAATCGGCTCCGGCATCGGCGAGAAATCTGAATCCCTCGCGATCGACAATATTTCCTGCTCCTACGGCAACCGAGTTGTTGTAAGATTCCTTGACGAACTCAATGGTTTTGCGCTGCCATTCGGTAAAGCCGTCCGACGAATCGATGCACAACAGATCGGCTCCGGCTTCGACCAAGGCAGGTACCCGGTCAGAATAGTCGCGCGTGTTGATTCCTGCTCCGACGATATAGCGCTTGGAAGCATCGAGCAGCTCAAGAGGATGCTCCTTGTGAGTATCGTAGTCTTTGCGGAATACGATGAACTTCAGCCTCTGAAAGCCGTCGACTATCGGCAAAGCGTTGAGTTTATGATCCCAGATCATGTCGTTGGCTTCAGAAAGCGTGATATCGTCGGTTGCATACACGAGGTTCGAGAACGGAGTCATAAAAGTATGAACCGGGGTTTCCAAATCCATCCTGCTGATGCGATAGTCGCGGCTGGTCACGATTCCGAGCAGTTTGCCGTTGCAGGTACCGTCATCGGTGACCGCTACGGTCGAGTGGCCGGTTTTCTTCTTTAATGCGATGATGTCTCGAAGATTCTGATCCGGTTTGATGTTCGAGTCGCTCGTGACGAATCCGGCTTTATGGTTTTTTACACGCGAGACCATCGCGGCCTCGTCTTCGATCGGCTGTGAGGTATAAATGAAAGAGATTCCCCCCTCTTTTGCCAAAGCTACCGCCAGACGATCGTCGCTGACCGCCTGCATGATTGCCGAACTCACAGGGATATTTGCCGATAACGGTGACTTGGTGCCGCGAGTAAAACGAATCAGCGGTGTTTTTAGATCGACGAGACTCGGAATGCAATCGGTAGACGAATATCCGGGTATTAAAAGATATTCGGAAAATGTTCGCGACGGTTCTTCAAAATAGACAGCCATGGTTCGTTCCCCCTGTGCGCAAATAATGCACCATCAAACTTTCTTGGGCAAGACGTTCGTTACCGATTGACACCTGTAGCGGGAATCTATATATATTATTATATGATTATATATTCATATTTTCATATATAAAGAGGCAGACATGGCAGAACGAACGATCAAAACCTACCGATTCCAGAACCTCGACTGCGCGTCCTGCGCAGCACGCATCGAACACGCCGTCGCATCGCTTCCGATGGTAAAACGAGCTTCACTCGACTTTTTACGAAACCGCTTCACCGTTGCTCTCGATCAGGCTGCAGATAATACGGATGCATGGCTCTTAGTCGAACAAACGATTACGAAAGTCGAACCCTCGGTACAATTGATTGCGAAAGAAGAACATGACCGAGATGGTGCGGTATCGGCAATTCCGAAGATACCGCTGGTCCGTATCATATCGGCCGTGCCGTTGTTTATCGCTTCATATGTGACACGCAACCCTATTTCTCTCGTTGTACTCATCGCAGCATTTCTTGCAGTTGGTCTGCCGGTACTTGTAAAGGCGATAGCGAGCGTTACGAGAAAAAATGTATTTAACGAGCACGTGCTTATGACAGTCGCAACGATCGGAGCCTGGATAATCGGAGCATACCACGAAGCGGTTGCGGTCATGCTGTTCTACCAAGTCGGTGAATTTTTTCAGGAATTAGCTGTCCGTCGCTCACGGGCATCAATCAGCTCGCTCATGGGCATCCAGAGCAAGATTGCGCATGTGGTGCGCGACGGACACATCACCGATATCGCATGTGAAGATGTCTCGGTAGGAGACGAGTTGGTCATAAAAACCGGAGAACTGGTTCCAGTCGATGCCACGATTCTATCGGGAACTACCATGCTGGACATGAGAACTCTTACCGGAGAATCGGCACCTCGAGTCGCCCAACCGGGTACCATATTGCTCAGCGGTGCAATCAATATCGGTATCCCGATCCACGCGACGGCATCAAAGCGTTACGAGGATTCTACCGTACAAAAGATTCTTGATTTAGTCGAACAATCCGCTTCCCGTAAAGCCGACAGCGAGCAGTTCATTACAAGATTTTCACGATATTATACTCCGGCAGTTGCTATTGGTGCGCTTCTCATCGCACTTGTACCGCAATTCATCTATCCGGAAATCGACTGGGTCTATCGCGCACTCGTATTTCTGGTAGTCTCGTGTCCTTGTGCCCTGGTAGTTTCGATACCGATGGGATTCTTCGGAGGAATCGGGGGCTCCGCGC
>JAAYDK010000442.1 GCA_012729295.1 Spirochaetales bacterium
ACCAGCCATATAAACCTTAGGGGATGGATAGTATCCGATATCAATACCGGAAGCCCAGCTGTAGCCTGCGCCATAGCCCACTTCAGGATCCATTCCGTCATATCCTGTGAAAGTAAAGAGGTTCTGCCCTGTCAAAAAGATTCTGAGCTTCTGGAGAGGAAGATTCTTAAATACTTTTTTTAAGTCATATCCGAGTGTAATGTTACGGATTTTGAGATAATCTGCATCCTGTGCCCAGATGTCACTGTTGTATCCGTTACATTTGAAGTTATTGTGTGATCCGTGAGAAAAGCGCGGGAACTTATTGGTGGAACCTTCACCCGTCCATAAACGGTTGACAAAGTTATTGGTATAGCTTTCCAATTCCTGTAGTGCGAACTGACGATAGCTCTGCATGACCTTCTGCCCAAAGGCGCCCGAACCGCTGATGCTGAAATCCAGACCCTTCCATTCAAACCCGAAGTTAAAGCCAATGGTAAAGTCAGGGTGAGGGTTACCAATCTCAACGCAGTCCAATTTGTCATACTTGCCGTCGCCGTTTTGGTCGATCCAGATAACATCACCTGGCTGGGCTTGGTCATAGCCGTTCATGAAAGCATATCCATTTGCGTTGTATTCATCGATCTGAGCCTGATTCTGGAAGATGCCCTCGCTGGTGATACCCAGGAAGTAACCGATCGGTTTTCCCGGCTTGGCCTGGAAGCCATCCTCGTTGCGCACATTCTCGGAGAGAATTTTAGCCTCACCGTGGATGATACCGTCGGCATTGTTGATGTAGAGGACATTGTTCCTGTTATATGAACCGTTCACACCAACATTGTAGGAGAAATCTTTAATATTATCGTACCAGGTAACGCTAAGTTCAACACCGGAGTTGCGTACTGCACCACCGTTTATTGATGAAGCGTTGGCACCCATGATACCCATCTGAGGCGGTGTTACCAGCCAATCCTTGGTGTCTTTCCGATACCAGTCAAAGATGACCCCCATGCGACTGTGGAAGAAACGTGAATCAAAACCTATTGCCAACTGTTCTGAAGTCTCCCAAGTGAGTTTGGAGTTAGCGATATTCGAAGGATATGCGGCAACTGAAGGGGAAATCTGGTCATATGAGAAATCATAGGAGCCGTCAAGCGTAATCACGCCGGTGTACTGGAAATTACTGATGCTGCAGTTTCCGTTCTGTCCCCAGCTTCCGCGAATCTTGAAGAAGTTGAGCCAGTCTCTTGTAGAGTCCATCCAACGCTCGTTAGACACGATCCAACCGGCAGAGACAGACGGGAATACGCCCCATCTATTCCCTTTGGCAAAGTTGCTGGAGCCGTCAGCACGAACAATTGCTGTGAACAGATATGTGTCTTTGAAACTGTAGTTGGCACGGCCAAAGAAGGATAGAAGCTTGTTGTATGGAACAGTGTTTCCTCCACCCATGCTTGCATTTTCGTCGCTTGTAAGCGCTCCTTCAACCGAGCTGAGGTTGGCAGAATCCCAGGTTCCGAATTTGGTGGAAGAACGGGTCCCGTCAAGGCTCATACCCCAGCCAGTTGCTTCAATGGAAGTACCGGCGAGCGCCTCAATGGTGTGATTCTGGGCAAAGGTCTTCTTGTAGTTGGCAGTCAACTCCCAAGTCCAGTTTGTGGAAACGTCTGAACTTTGGCTTACAACGTCATAATCTTTATAATTCGTGCC
>JAAYDK010000055.1 GCA_012729295.1 Spirochaetales bacterium
ACCTATTCACAGCAGTCAGCGGATGCAAAGATCTTCATTGAGTTCGTGGCACTCATCATCCGCAATCGATTCTACACGCTGCTCAAGGATGAGATGGAACGTATGGACAAGAAACCGAACTACATGACTGTTCCTGCTGCATTGAAGGAATTGGACAAAATCGAGATGGTGAGGCAATATGATGGGGTGTATCGACTCGATCATGCGGTAACGAAGACCCAGAAGACGATTCTGAAAGCTTTTGGGCTGGACAGCGATACTGTTCACACGACAGCTGTGACCATCAGTGAAACTCTTGGTGGTAAGGCTGGAACTGCACAATCTGGAGGTGGAAAACATGGCAAGAACCAAGACAATGGCCTCTATTGATGCAAAAATTGTGAAGGCTCAGACAACTGTTGAAAAGACGAAAGCCAGATATGATGCTGCGATAGCGGAGCTTGAAACACTCTATGCTGAGAAGAGAGATCTTCAGGCGAAGGAGCTGGCAACTGCAATCGAGAAAAGTGGGAAGTCCTACGAGGATGTCCTGACTTTTGTTAAGAGCGGGAAGCGTTGAACATCCTCAGTCCAATTTGAGTAATAAAAGTTCAGGAAGTTAAGGCCTATGAAACGGTGTTGCGCTTCTTGAAGGAAGGCAGGCGTGCCTGATACTCCCTTCGATGGCTTTGAGTGGGAAAATCCAGGAAGTTCAGAGTAGAAGTACTGCATGAGTTCAAATTCGATAATTCCAAATATTTTTGGTAATAGTATGCAGTGTGGTAATTTTCATGTGAAAATTATGGTAAACCGATTGTGCAAATCTTCTGAAATTCTTGAATCCAGATAGGACAAAACCATGGTATATTGGAAAAAGTGTATGCAATTTGTATTTTTTCGGTTGTTGTGTTTTATCAATTATGTAATCCGACAACCGGTAACTAATAGTAATTAAGGGGTATGTATACATGAAACTGACTACTCGTCTCTTTGGCATCGGAATGCTGTTGGTTATGTTCATCTCCTGCGTGACCACCCAAACTGAACAACATGAATTACTGCAGAAAACTAAGAAAGTAGCGCAGGAAATCGGGAATTCACTTATTACTGAATCGGGTGATCCAAGTGCAGTGAGTATCGCTATTATGCACGATGGAGATATCATCTATGCAGAAGGATTCGGTAAACGAGATGTAGAGTCGAACCTTCCTGTTGATACCGATACTCGTTTCAACATCGGCTCGATTAGCAAAATATTTACAGCAGCAGCGATATTGATGCTTCAAGAGGATGGGTTGCTAAACCTTGACGACACGGTCGCCACACTGTTTCCCGAATTCACCATGGCTGACGAACGCTATACCGAGATAACTGTACGGATGCTACTAAATCATACTTCCGGTATGGTAGGCACGATGGACCGTAACGACATCACTATCCAGCCATATCCCGAATATCTTCAGCAAGCAATGGACGATTTTGCCATATCGATGCTGAAGCACGACCCTGGAGCATTTTCACCGTATTGTAACGATGGTTTTACCGTCGCACAAGCACTCGTCGAACACCTTAGCGGCCTTTCCTTCTCGCAATTTCTACTACAACGAATCTTCCAACCGCTGGATATGACAAATTCGAGTGTAGGCTTTCATCAACAGGAAGAGAATATGGCCTATGCTTATATCGATCGTACCGTCCGGCTTCCTAAAGAGTATTTAAACATAGTTGCCTCCGGAGGTATCACATCGACAGCTATAGATGTATGCAAATACGCTTCGATGATTTTTTCTTCAGATCTGCTAAGCCAGTCGTCCATTTCGGAATTCCTTATGGAACAAAAGCCCAAATATGTTGAACATACCGATTACGACAGATTACTCAGCTACGGACTCGGATGGGATTTTACCGATTGGGAACCGTATCGAAATCAAAACATCCAGGTTTTGGGAAAAACTGGAGGGACACTCGAGTACACTTCGATGATATTCGTAATCCCCAAATCGCACAGTATTGTGGTTTTGTTGTGCGCGGGACACATCGATCCTGTAAGCACTACGCTTCCCATTGTCGATTCTTTGCTTAAAGAATCGGGGCAGATACCTCGTGAGACAATATCTAATCAAATCGAAACACTGCCTACTCTACCCTTACCACCTGATATAGAGGCATACAGCGGTTACTATGGTTCACCTAATGCTTTGTTTCGTATCGGTTTCAATCGCGAAGACTCGACAATGAATTTTGAAGTCTATAACGGATCTGATTTCGTTCAGGAGAAGGCTGTTCGCCATATCGGCAACGGTATTTTTGAGAAGACTGCGCAGCAAGCATGGTACACGTGTAAAACCTTATTGGGAGTCACTTCAATCATGGAAGTCAGACCATACAATCAAGCAGAGATTTCCATGACACGGCTTGCTCGCCAAGATGGGACTATCGAGCATGAATTTACCGCGACTGCCGTACTGCCTGTCAACCTGCTCCCGCATGATCTATACATGCCCGTGTATGAGATTGCCCTTATTGAGGAACTACCCTCCTACCTCATGCTGGACGACTCGGTAGTATATGAGATTACCGGTAGCACTCAGACATCCATGGCCCTTCCAACCGTACGGGACCAGACGCCGTTACGTATCGATGAGGAAGGACGAATCATAATCGGACCGTATGTATGCATCGATTCCGATAATATCCCGCCTTTGGAGCCTGGAAAGCCAATCGTCGTCGATGGCGAGACCACAACAATCTGGCGCAGAATTACCGAACCGGGGACTTTTACCTGTAGTGTGCCAGATGAAGGAAGAATTATCGTACTCGGTAGCGACCTGTCCGACATGGAGGACACGCTTTTTAGTAAAAAAGACCGGCTGGAAATGGATATCTTCGGATCATATGTAGCTTTCGTTGCAAAAGATCGTACGATATTCGAACCGGTCATACTTCCGTAAGGAGAAACAAGGTTCTCGCTTGTATGTGAGCGAATACCAGGAAGTCTCAAAATTTAGAAAATCTATCAGTTGTTCGTAAGCGAAATTTAAATTATCGAGACATGTGGCTAGGCTTGGCGGTACTCTTGGATCACATTCAGGAGGACCACATGGACATCAGGCTTGAAGAGTATGATTTCTACATCCGCCCCAACGCCACGGACATGCGCAAGGGCTCCACGGGGTTG
>JAAYDK010000056.1 GCA_012729295.1 Spirochaetales bacterium
ATTTCGGGGAGTATGCGTCGCAGGTGGACAAACTGTTCGATGATCTCGTATGACTCAAGATTTCTGACGAAACCCATTGTTCCCGTACGACAGAACGAACATGCCATCGCACAGCCGACCTGACTCGACAGACAAGCGGTATGGCGTTCTTCCCGATCTGTGAGAATGACACATTCAACGACGGACTTGTCCTGCAATTCGATACCGAGTTTTACCGTTTTACTTTCGTCAACTTGATGATCGACAACACGTGTCGAACCAAGAGTCGGTATTTGCGTACTGAGTCGTTCGCGGATTTCGAGAGGCAGATCCGTCATCTGCGAAAAGGATTCGACTCCCTTAACCAACCATCGATAGACCTGCCCGCCCTGATACGGCTTTTCCAACTGCAACGCGCCGATAAGTTCGTTTGGCTTGAGTGCATATAACGACGGGATGCCGGTTTTTCCGACTTTCTCCATGTACCGATACTCCTAGAACATTGCGATTATTGCCAGCAGCACACCGGTGATACCCTCTCCACCTAAGAATCCGCTTGCAACCAGAGGAGTTTTGTCACTGATGGCTTTTGCAGCTTTCGGTCCGCCGATTTTTCGTACTGCCATAAGTACAAGCGCTCCGAAGCCCATGATAGCCGAAATACTGAATGGAAGATAGACTCCGAGACCCAGGGTTGCAGCGGGAAACTTTGCCAGATACAAAAGTGCACCGATGACTACACCTGCCACGAACGCTCCGATATGTCCGATTCCCTGAACCATGCTACTGACCGCAGCAGCCTGCGGAGCAGGCAATTGTTCGGTACCGAAAGTCCCGTAGGCTTGTTTGAGCACCAACAGCGCGATGACTGCGACAACAGCACCGACAATACCTCCGATTCCTTCGGCGATAAACTGTGCCTTCGGGTTGGTTCCCACCATATGCCCGCTTTTCAAATCGTTCATCATATCCCCGGTAAGACCGCAGGAAATCGCAACGACGGCGGCAATCGAAAAGGCGGCTATAGTCGTGGGCATCCAGACGGCTTGTATTGCAAGAAGCACGAGGATGCCGAGGATTTCCATGGGGTTGATGCCGGTCTGTCCGGTAAGCGTTGCAGCAAGGTTGGTTGCCAAGTAGATGCCGATAACGGTTATGATAGCCTGTAATAAGGTGATTTCTGTTCCAATGGTTAGTAACAGGACTGCTGCAACTAGCGTAAGGGCAAAGTACCAGCGGTTTTTACCGCTTAGCATTAAAGCAGATTGTTTTGGTTGTTCGGTATGGCGAATATGTTTGATGAACGTTCTGGAGCGTTCCCATAGCACCTTGGCTAATATTCCGAGCCCGGTTCCGACCATGAGACCGATACCGAGGTTTTGTCTGAACACGTCGGCTGCAGCCATATCGGCGAAAATACCGGCGTCAAGACCAAACGGTATGAGCAGCAGATATCCGAAGATTGCTCCCCCGAGCCAAAACAACGAAAGCGCCGGGCCGATAATCGCACCGATACCGGCGGCCATCGGTGATATCCAGATTGCAATCGGCTGGAATGCAAGTCCTCCTCCATAGAGGATGAGAGCAGCGGGAATAAGTGAAAATCCGTCGCGAAGCAATGTAAAAACTGCACTGATGGCGAGACAGCTGAAAAGCCAGATTGCCGAAGAACCGCCTTTAGTTCCCGCTATCAGCGTCTGGTAGGCAGCTTGCCCCATCGGATAGGGAAGAGCTTCGCGCTCAATAAATCGCGGTCTTGCCAACATCGTGAATAGCGTTCCCAATATTGCCCCTGTTATCGCCAGGACCAGCAACTGATAGACCGGTACTTTGGCTTCCGGATTGAGCATCCAGATGCCAGGAATGGTAAAAGCCAATCCGCCAGCTACCATCGCTCCGGCACTCATTAACGTGTGGGTCGTGTTGATTTCCATAAGCGTTGACTGCTTGAGCCTGCCGAGTACCGCCAAGCTTACAACGGTGACGAAAACAGTCGGCCATGGTAATGCCCCCATGCGCAACGCCACGTAGACGGAGCTGGCGGTGATCACGATCAGACCGAGAATACCGGTAATCAGTCCCCGTATAGTCAACTGGCCGCGTATCGAATCATGTTCCATACGGCACCTCCTTCAGGGTTTTGCGTTTCCGATGATGCATGATAGCAAATTGATGACGATTAGGGTAGTGAGTAACAGTTTTGTCAATTGTGTAAATTATAGAGAAGTTGTGTGTAACTTTGTAACCGAATGGACGTTTACTTCATTTATCTATAGATTATCAGTTACTTATGCTGTAAAATTGGGCGTGAGTTCAAAAAAACCTCGAAGGGAGATTTCCCAAAGGAGAAGGTAACGTATGAAAAAAGTTCTCTTAGTTGTCGCTCTCATACTGGTCGTGGCTCTTCCGCTTTCGGCAGCCAAGTATGACAAATCGAATGGAATCGGAATTGGACTTTCCGGTGGTTATCCCGTTTCCGGTATTGCCGTCAAGTACGGAATGGACGATCTGCGTGTCGTAGGGACTCTTGGATACCGCTTGGGTTCTGCCCTCAGTCTGGAAGCCGGTGCTCAGTATGATGTCGCTGAATTTGATATCGAAGATATCCCGTTCTACGTAAACGTAGGCGTAACGGGTGCCATGCATATCGGTTTCGGCGGAGGGTTCGGCCTTTCGGTAAACGTTCCTGTTGGCGTTTCCTACTTCTTTGAGGAATATCCGATTGAAGTCTTCCTGAAAGTCGCTCCTGGCGTACGAGTCCTTCCCCCAATCGGATTCGACATCGGCGCTTCTCTCGGCGGATTGTACTATCTGGACAAATAAGCCGTACTTTTCGTTTAGCATGGATAGCCATCAGGAATCGTCCCGGTGGCTATTTTTTTACGCTCCCTTTGAAAAGCGGGCAAGCTTCGGCCTCAAATGCTCGGGTATGCGTGCTCGCACCATGATTCCTTCTTCC
>JAAYDK010000057.1 GCA_012729295.1 Spirochaetales bacterium
AACATGCTCTATGTAAAAAAGACATTGAACAGTAAAAATACACAAGAGTGTCTGAACGACCTAAAGTATTACCGGGAAGAAATCAGAAATAAATTCTTGTACGGAAAGGTAAATATTCGGGAACGGGCGATTGCGGAACACCTGTATTGGTCGATTCTAGCAGAGATTTCTCAATTAGCCGGACAACAAAACTATATTCCTCAAGAATTGAAAAATCTCGAACATCAGCTTTCCGATATCTATTACGGGAATTTTAGTCTGTTCCAATCGCTGCCCGATGTTTGGGCAATCGACCAATTGTTCCCGATCATGCCGATTCATCATCTGGACGAACAACCGACTCGGCGTGCGATCTTAAGTGACATCACGTGCGACTGTGAAGGGAAAATCGATTCGTTCATCGGACGAACCAAGGCCGAATATACTCTTGCGCTGCACACACTCCCCGAGGATGAAGATTATATTCTCGGAGTATTCCTTGTGGGTGCTTATCAGGAAACGCTAGGTGATCTTCACAATCTATTCGGCGATACCAACGTCGTAAGCGTTTCTTATGATGAAAACGGCACCTGCATGTTATATAATGAATTAGATGGTGATACGGTTGCAGATGTGCTAAGTTACGTCGAATACGACCCGAAAAAAATGGAGTCATTAATCAGGCAGAAGGCAGAAAATGCCGTAAGGGAAGGCAGAATCACTCCTCAGCAACGACGTAAAATCATCTCTTCATATGTGGCCGGGTTGCGCGGTTATACGTATTATGAAACTGACCAGGAAGATTAAGGTATGGAAAAGAAACGACTGATGGTTATTGGTGCTGGCGGAGTTGGCACGGTAGTAGTAAAAAAATGTGCAAGAATGGCGGATATCTATGAAGAGATTCTTTTAGCTAGTCGCACTCGTTCGAAATGCGATGCAATTGCTGCTGATTCTGGGCCGGTACCTGTTAGGACAGCTGAGGTGGATGCCGATTCTGTAGATGATCTGATACGCCTGATTAATAGGTTCAATCCCAATTTACTGATTAATGTAGCTCTGCCCTACCAAGATATATCGATTATGGAGGCTTGTTTACAAACAGGAGTCCATTATCTAGATACGGCTAATTACGAACCAAAGGATAAAGCTGAATTCGAATACTCTTGGCAATGGGCTTATCACGACCGATACGTCAAAGCAGGACTCACCGCATTGTTGGGAAGCGGGTTCGACCCAGGTGTGACCAATGTGTTCACCGCCTATGCAGCAAAACACTACTTTGACGAAATCCACTATCTGGATATTGTCGATTGCAATGCAGGTAGCCACGGTCTTCCGTTTGCCACGAACTTTAATCCTGAAATTAACATACGGGAAATAACGCAACCCGGTAGATATTATAAAGACGGACAATGGATAAAGACCAAGCCGTTAGAAATCAGTAAAGATATCGACTATCCGCGTATAGGACCAAAACCTTCCTATCTGTTGTTCCATGAAGAGCTCGAATCTCTGGTCAAACACTTTCCTACTATCAAACAAGCAAGGTTCTGGATGACGTTCTCACAGCAATACATCACCTATTTACAGGTTCTACAGGATGTCGGTATGACCGCCATCAAACCTGTCGAATTCCAAGGAATGCAGATCCAGCCGCTTCAGTTCTTGAAAGCCGTATTACCCGAACCTGCTTCTTTAGGCGAGAACTACCAGGGAGAAACCTCGATAGGTTGCCAGATTCGCGGTATCAAGGATGGCAAGGAAAGGACCTGCTATATCTTTAATAACTGCAATCATCAATCAGCATATCACGATACTAAATCGCAGGCTGTCTCCTATACTACCGGGGTTCCCGCCACAATCAGCGCACGATTGATTACTCAGGGCGTCTATCAAAAACCTGGTGTTTGGAACATGGAGCAGTTCGACCCCGATCCGTTTATGGAATTGCTTGGAGCCCTGGGGCTACCGTGGGAAATCATTATCGACGGCCAACTGGCATTTGAGAAACCTGAGGCATGACCAACCTGAATCCTTTTGAAGTAGATCAGACTCCTGCGTTCGTGCTCGAGTACGACAAGTTTTTAAACAATCTGGCTGTTATTGAAGATATTCAAAAACGGGTTCCTGTTCGCTTTCTTTTAGCTCTCAAAGGATTTGCGATGCATAGCGTCTTTGGCGAAATTGCAAAGGTAGCCTCCGGTGCTACAGCCAGCTCGCTCAACGAAGCTCTTCTTGCTGCCGAATTTTTTCCTGAAGTACACGTATATGCTCCGGCATACCGTCCTCTTGAATTCGACAGAATCGTTTCGTTATCTACCCATATCACATGTAATTCGTTGCATGAATATGAACGGTACAAACATAAGCTGGGCAAGGTACTCACAGGTTTACGTATCAATCCGGAATATTCGGTTGTTTCCACGGAATTATATAATCCGTGTGCAAACGGCTCGAGACTGGGTATCACTGCTTCAGAATTGCCGTGCCTTCCTGACGGGATTACCGGTCTGCATGTTCATAATCTTTGTGAAAACGGTGCCGAAGAGTTAGCTGGTACACTAACGCAAATCGAACGTTTATATGATCATCTCTTTGGCGAAATTACATGGTTGAATCTTGGCGGTGGTCATCTTGTAACTCGTTCGACATACGATCGTGCGTTATTACAACAGACTCTCGTTGATTTTCACCAACGCTATCCACACATACAATTGATTATGGAACCGGGAGCTGCATATGTATGGGAAACGGGCGTCCTTGTTGCGACCGTACTGGATGTCGTAGAAAACCACAATATTGTGACCGCTATTCTAGACACCTCGTTTGCAGCACACATGGGCGATTGTCTGGAAATGCCATACACTCCTCGCGTTCGAGGTGCAAAAATCCATTCTCTCGAAACTGAGGCCGGTGATGGCTATCTGGTAAGACTCGGTGGATCTTCATGCCTTGCCGGGGACTGGGTGGGTCCCTATGTTTTCGATAAACGGCCGACGGTCGGAACAAGAATCGTTTTTGAAGATATGATGCATTATACGATGGTAAAGACAAATATGTTCAACGGCATTGCACTTGCGGATATCGGAATTTGGAGAGATGATCAGTATACCGTCGTTCGTCGTTTTTCGTATTCCGACTATCGCAACCGCCTGTCGTAGGAGATTAAGATGCATCAACCGTTCTTCCTTGAAGGTGAATTTTCAAATACCGAGTGGAATGAAGCATCATTCCATATCATCCCGGTTCCTTTGGAAGAAACGGTGACGTATGGAAAAGGAACTTCGAACGGGCCTATTGAAATTATCAAGGCATCTACACAGCTCGAACAGCTCATCGAGGGTTATGGCAATCCGGGCACTTTGGGTATCCATACAGCGGATATCATCGATCGCATGTCCTTTCATGACCTTGAGGAGCTTTTTAATCATACCGCTCGTATCATGGATGCATCGTTGAACGCCGGAGGACTCCCGATTCTGTTAGGCGGAGAACATAGCATTACCAACGGAGCAATTCGTTTTATCGAAAATCGCTTTGAGAAAGGAAAAGTAGGTATCATTCAGTTTGACGCGCATATGGATTTGCGCGATACGTATCGAGGATCAAAATGGAATCATGCTTGTGTGATGCATCGTGCAGTCGAAATCGGCATCCCACTCTATCAAGTCGGAATCAGAAGTTTTAGTCAGGAAGAGCTCGAATCCAGAGAGTGTTATTCGGTATTGCATGCCGATGCATCAAGCTTATACGGGCAGGATATCACGGCATTGACGTTGCCAGAATGCTTTCCTAAACAACTATATATTTCCTTTGATGTCGATTGTTTCGATGCTTCGATCATGGGAGCAACGGGAACTCCTGAACCGGGAGGCCTTTTATGGTGGGATGCCATTACAGCACTTGGTGCTCTGACTCAAGGCTGCACCATACTAGGAGCTGATGTAGTTGAACTCGCTCCGGCTGATATGTTGCATCATTGTAATTATACGGCGGCAAAGCTAACCTATGCCATTATGGCTCTTGCAGCTCAACGAAACGGATGGACGTGTTAGGAATTTCGTCGACACTAGTCACCTTTTTGCTTTATAATTGTCATAATTTCTGAATGAAAGGAGAAATTATGATTAATTTATTCCGTAATATTAGAAATTTTATACTCATGCTATTTGTGTGTACAGCGCTTGTTTTTATTGGATGCGGCGCCTCCTCGGCAAGATCATCGATCAGCGAACAAGCAGTCGGATATGCAC
>JAAYDK010000058.1 GCA_012729295.1 Spirochaetales bacterium
AGAATCGAGATCAGCATCCCGTTACCGGTACGATTGAAGTGGAGATAGTACAGCAGTCCGACCAGAAGAGCTGCCGAAATGATGGTTAGTATCGTATTTCTTCTTTTTAACATAGGTTATACTTTCTCCACGGTTTTTTCGCCGAACAATCCGGTTGGCTTTACCAAAAGCATGACGATCAGAAGAAGGAAGGTGAAGGCGTCGGAGAACGTCGAGTATCCGAGAGCAACCAGCAGCGTCTCAACGATTCCGATGAAAAACCCTCCGATAACCGCTCCCGGAATATTTCCGATACCGCCGAACACTGCGGCAACGAAGCATTTCAATCCTGGCAACGTTCCCGAGAACGGCGTGACCGACATGCGATCGGTGAAATAGAGAATGGAACCGATACCTGCGAGCAGCGACCCTATTGCGAAGGTTATCGTAATGATGCGGTTGATGTTGATGCCCATCAACTTCGCCGTTTCGAAATCTTTACTCGCCGCACGCATTGCCATACCTGTCTTCGTCTTGTTTACCAAGATAATCAACAAGGCTACGAGAACGATAGTGAGTACCGGAGTCATGAGCGTCACCAAGGAAGCGCTTAGCTCTCCAATATGGAAAATCCTTTTCAGCAGAGGAATATCAGGATATCCCCGGGGAATCGCAGTGAAAAGGTACGTGGCCAGGTTCTGTAGCAGATAAGAAACGCCGATCGCACTGATCATGATCGACATCCTGGGTGAGGTTCTGAGCGGTTTGTACGCAAGGCGCTCGATAACCACTCCCATGGTAGTGGTAATCACCAACGTAATGACAATCGAGACGGGCCAAGGGAAGCTGGCCAACGCGAAAATCATGAAATAACCGGCCATCATGAAAATATCGCCGTGGGCAAAGTTAATCAGGCGCAAGATTCCGTAGACCAGCGTGTAGCCGATGGCGATCAAACCATACGCCCCTCCGAGGGAGATACCGGTCAAACAATGCTGAAGGAACGTCGTGATACTCATGCGAACCCCTTATGTGACATAAAATAGGGATTGTCGCCGGAAAGAAAAGTGTCCTTCCCGGCGAGGTATATAATGAGGAATGTCAGAGAACGCTGACAGTCTTCAAGAACTTGAATTGGCCGTTTTGAATGACCTTGATAAAGGCTAAATCTTTATCTGCGTCGCCGTTCTCATCGAACACAATCTTTCCGGTAACACCTTCGACCGAAACCTTGACCAGCGCGTCTCTGATAGCCGGTCCCTCGGTTGAATTTGCTGCCTCGATAGCCGCCAGCGCAACCAGATAGGCATCATAGCCAAGTGCGGAAACCGCTGGGATGATGTCGGGTTGCTTGTTTTCGACCAGATACGTCTTGAATCCAGTGATAAACTTCGCAGCCTCTTCGGTAGCAGGATCAGCATCGTCGAAGAATGTGGAGAGGACTACGCCCTCGGCACTTGCTCCGGCATTCTCTATGATCGATGAGTTTTCCCATGTATCGCCGGCCATGATCTTTGCGGTGATGCCGAGTTCACGTGCCTGCTTTATAATCAGGGGAGCCGTGGCAATCGAAGAAGGAGCAAAGATGACATCGGGGGCAGCTGCCTTGATATTTGTCAGAATCGATTTAAAATCGGTAGTGTTTGTCTGGAACTGCTGTTCGCTCACCACGTTTCCGCCAAGCTCGAGGAACGCACGTTTGAAGAAATTGCCGAGTCCGCTCGAATAGTCATCGCCGAGCTGAGTGATGACTGCAGCTTTTTTGGCTCCTTCCTGCCATGCATAGTTAGCCATGACGGTTCCCTGGAACGGATCGAGGAAGCATACGCGGAAATAATAATCGTTCCCGAAGGTGACCTGCGGATTGGTGCAGGAAGCTCCGATTGCAGGAACTTTGTTATCAAGGAAAATATCTCCTGCTGCAATTGAAACACCGGAACCATAGGAGCCGATGATTACCGAAGCTCCGCTGCTGATGAGGCTCTGTGCAGCCGTCACGGCTTCGGTTTTATCCGACTTGTTATCAGCTTCTACCAAGCGGACTTTATATGTCTCTCCGCCGATCGTTACGGTAGGATAGACCTTGTTGGCATAACGAATGCCCAATACTTCCTGAAATCCTCCACCTCCGTTTTCACCCGTCTGCGGTTCGAATACCCCGATAACGATTTCCTTCTCCCCGCTCGCACTCTCGGCTTTTCCGCCGGCGAACACAAATTGGCATGCAAACAAAGCAATCAGCAAGAACACAGCGATTCTTTTCATACATATCCCTCCGGAATGTGATTAAGATGCCATAATTATCATCCCGTCTTAGCAAAGACACAAGAAAAATAAGCGTCTTGTCATCACAAAAAAATGGTTTTTACATCGGATTATACTTTTACCGCATATTTCTTTTCAAAGTGCTTATAAAAGAATAATAGAGGCTTGTATAATAAATCAAATTAACCATAAGAAGAGTACTCTTCTACAACAAATCATGCCAGACTTTTTCATGATGTGCAGATTGTCTGTCACAGTGTATGAAGCGTAAATGGCTTTCATCGGATTCCGTCGCGGAAATCAAGAAAAACACAATTGTTTGGATTCTTTTCATACGTTGAAAACGTGCCTTTATGTTCACATCTTCAAGTGTTATAATCATTACTTATACAAGGGATACCGCATGACTACCATCCATACACGTTTGCTTGCCGTTCAGAAAAATCTACAATTGATGCCTTCACAGATTGCACGGAAGCTTGGCATTTCGGAGCAGGAATACCTGAAAACGATCATGGCCCCTTCAGAAACCTTTATTCAGCGTTTCTGCTCTAGGTTTGGTATCGCATATCAGTACCTTGCAAAAGGAGTTGGTCCGATGTTTTCAGAATACGCTCTTCCCGCAGCCGACATTCTGGCCTTTCGTGATGCACGAAACTGGAAACAGTTTCACACACCGAAGGACTTATCGATTTCTTTGACCCTGGAGGCAGCCGAGCTGCTCGAATGCTTCCAGTGGTCGGGTAGTGATGTAGACGTAAAACAAAAACAAGCACAGATGGAAGACGAGCTTGCTGACATACTGATCTACAGCGTTCTGTTTGCAGACGCCATCGATGCGGATATTCCTACCATCATCAAGAACAAGCTCAAGAAGAACGGTGAGAAATATAACGTAAGCGATTCCTTTGGGAATGCAAAGAAATATACGGAATTCTCAGAAACCGAATAGGGGATTTCGATGCTCGTATACGAAGGTGATAAACAGCAATTTATGCACGATGTGCGAACCAATGTCATCGATTGCAAGATTGAAAATTTACTGGCACACAAGTTGC
>JAAYDK010000006.1 GCA_012729295.1 Spirochaetales bacterium
GATCCGTATACCGTAGCTTCTGCCTGCAACGAAACGGCATCATCGAGCTTCCATGTGAACATCGGCATGAATACATACCCGTTCGATTCTATCTGCCATAAAAAGGCCAAACGTGTCTCGATACGGTCCTTGAACCATGTAGAATTGATAGCGGTAATCATGGTATTGGCATACGGTTTGCCCCCATATGCTTGTGCCATATCGACGTCGAGCGGATTGGCGGTATCGAGATCCAGGATATAACGGCCGTTGAGTTGTGCGCTTATGATGATCGTGCTCGAAGGTATAGTGACATCAAATCCCGCTTGGTACACACAGGCATTATTATACTTATCGGAATCAGAAGCATTGAAGTCTTCACTTATCCATATACCTGCTTCACTCATGAAGGTGAAAGGCCCGGCAGCGAAACCTGCGTCAATGCCGGCTAAGAATGCTCTCGTGTAGCCGATTTGAATCGATGTCGGCTGATATGTCGACGGATCGAGGCGGATGGCGAACGACGGTTGGCTCATGTGCCCCATGAACGCCATAATCCCTACATCTATATTCGCATGATGCACGTCGATACGGCCTGCGAACTGTCCGAATTCCAGAGTATTTGTCTTGGGAATCGCAGCAGGGTCGATAAGCGCGGCGTACGCCGGATCGATTACCGACCACGGGCCTGATATTGCAGGCAATACGCTTAACGATATCGGTTTATATACAAGCTGGCCTCGGATGTCTGCGGTTCCGATAGCGACAGTAATCATCGGTTCGGCAATTTTCATGTCCTGCAGATTGGCTTTGATGCCGTGTCGTTGATCAAGCGTATTAAGTGGATCCAAGGCATGTATTCCATCTCCTTTCCCCCATTCCTTTTTCAATAACCCCGCCTCCACATGCCCCCATGGGAAAAATCGGCGTATCGATATCGTATCGATAATCTTTGTCCATTCAAAAGGATCGCTCATATTGTACGGGCGTAGGCGCAGACGAACCGATGCATCCGAATGTGCATTCGCCCATCCAAGCTCGAATGCAAGATTGGGAACACTCGAGATTTCACTGCTGCAATCGATAAAAGACGAGACATCGATTCCCGCATGTCCGGAAACGGTAACGGGACTCACAACCGGTTCGTTTTCTTCAAGCGTAGGTCCAAAAATCTCGTCAAACCCTACTTGGGCAAACAGCATGGAACTGATCAAGATTGCATATAGCATAATAAAACACGTAATCAGGCCAATTCTTTTCACTACAACCTCCCGGTCTCAAGAAACGAGACGGTAAAATATTCGTTTCTAATCGGAATATTCAACTTGATTTGCATAATCTCGACTGCGGTCGAATGACTCTGATCTGCTACGGTCATGACCATCGACCTTGCGACCGTTTTCCCATCGATCAGCTCAAATCGGCTGCATACGAGAGTTTTTACCAACGACGAGCGGTCTTTTGCGTAAAACTCGACTTTCACGACCACGCTGCGTTCGGTGTCGACCCACGAGATTGTCTTGCCGTAATCGCCCGATATGTTCGGAATCGATTCGATTATCGTACAATCGATTCCTTCGATGGTATCGGTGCCGATGATCGAATGGGTCGCTTCACTCGTATCATAGGTGGTAGAAGCCATATCTGCATAACTGAAGTCGGAGCCCATGAACGATCCCGACCGCTCCGTTGCGGCAATTCTTTTAACCTTGGCCAATGACGGCAGGTAGATATATTGTTCATCGGCTGCCGAATCATTTTCTATGGTAAGGAAACGGGTGTTTTTCACCGAGGCAGGAGAGAGGAATACCGTAATGGTCTTAGTAACGTCGTTTTCGCTCGAAGATAATGTCTGTAGCGTTCGCTGGCGTACTTCGCCTCGGCTGTCGATTAGATTCATGCGTAATTCCATCGCCGAGCTTGCGTGCTTCTGACTTGACGCGACAAGTTCCATAATTTCGGCTGCTGATTGTGACGATGCACTTAACACAGGTAGTGTGACTATCATCATCACCATTATCATACGGATGATTCTTTTCATCTCATAACGCTCCTTTTGGGTATGTTTTTGTCACTCTTCTCGGCAATAGTACGCATTCCCAGAAAAGCGGGTTTAACTATGCTAATCAGCATCGGAAGTATCGTAAGACTTGCCACAGCTGCACAAATCGTCGATACGGCGAATAGTATTCCCATCTGCTGAATCGGAATAAATCGGCTGAATACCAAACCGAGAAATCCCAAGGTTACCGACAACGCATTGATGCTGATGGCTTTCCCTGTAGTACGATAAATTCCGGTGAAGTCGCACGTTGCTTCACCGTTTGTCATGCGCTTGCATGCGCTGATGAAGTGTATCGCATAATCCACTCCGGTCCCGATTGCGATTGCAGCCAACAGGCTGGTAATAATGTCGAGATGTATGTTGAAGGCAGCCATGGCGATAAATACGCCCGATAGCGCAGCGAATACAGGAACCAGAGTAAAAAAGCCTGCAATCGGGGAGCGGTACATCAGGCTGGTAATTATCCAGACGATTGCCAAAGCGCTGATGAGCGACAGTATTTGCGAGCGGGTGACCAAATCGACAAGTGCAAGCGATACCGCATCTCCGCCACCGATGCTCATTTGCCACGAATCGGGCAAGTGTTCCTCCCAATAGATTTCGGTCTGGCGAACGATATGGCGGACCTGGTCATCACTCGTATCGCGCAACTGAATAGTCAGCAAAGTGGATGTCGGCTCGAGCGCATCGTCGATGAACATCGAAAGGTTGCCGGCATACATCACTAAAAATTGAGAAATCAAAGCTTTGAGATCTTCATCCGTTTCCAAACCGTATTTGGCAGGATCCGTGGGTATTTCTAGGAAATCGGATGCATACATTCCATCATAAGAAACTGCTGCGCGTGTTTCGTTCAGAGCTTCCGTATCAGTACTCTCGGCAGAAAAATCGAGACTGAAAAAATCAAAGGATACATCATCGGAAACCGTTTCTCGCTTTTCGTAGGGAACCGAGTCCCAATTCATCGTGAAGTTGATTCGTTTGATATAGGGGACAACCGTTTGTATGCTTCCGACGGCCTCGTGCTGTTGCAACTTCGTGCTGAATTCGTCTACCAAATTAAGAAACGACGGTTCAAGGACATCCGCGTGTTCGGGACCTTCGATCATGACTGCCAGTACCCCGGCTCCTCCCATCCGTTCGTTAAATAAGGTTGTATCCTGAACGAGAGTGCTGTCCTTATGGAAGAAATCAAGCATATTTGTTCCGACATCGATATTGAACACAGCTGCAATCAATAGAACGGCAACGACCGCTACAATAATTATCAGCAGACGCCTGTGACGAAGCATGAGTCTCTGGCAGAACAAAAGAAATCGCTCGAGCGGATGAAACGCTGGTGCAATAGGTTTTCTTACGACGGTCTTTATACCATTTTTGTACGTAAGCCGAAGCATTATCGGCAATAGTATCAGGGCGGTACACTGAGTTAATACGACCCCCGCCGCACTAAGAATGCCGAACATGCGAAACGGGGCCAGCGGACTGCTTAATTGGGCGACAAATCCCGCGATAGTAGTCGTCCCCGCCATAATAATGGGTAGTACATTCGTACGGACTACCAATTTGATTGTTTCATGGGAAGTCAGTCCCGTCGGCCTGTCGATTTCTTCGTAAAAGTGGCTCATGAGATGGATTGCATATGCACTGCCTACAATCAATAATAAAACCGGTACAAGCATCGTGGCCATCGTGAAGGTAATGCGAAACAATGCAATGATACCGATAATCAGCGATGCAGCTATCGCAAGCGATACTAAAGGGAATATCACACCGTTCAGGCGTCTGAATGATAAGAACAGCACGGTAATGATAATGAGTGCGACAATCGGGACCAGTACCGACAAATCAGAGACAAGGCTGCGGTTGATTTCATTCTTAACAACAGGAAGACCAACGATCGAGATTCTGACCGGCTGATTCTCATAAGCCTTTAGCGTAGAGCGAATGTGATTCAGCAAGGCTTCGATATCATCGGCAGGACTGCCTGCAACCGGCTGCACGATGACGGCGGCCATGCTGCGGTCGCTGGAAACAAGATTTCCATCGTACACTTGCGGCCATTGCCCGAGTTTTTCAATCAGGCTCTCTATCGGTTCTTCTTCTCGGTTATCGAAGAGCGGCACGACCTCCATTCCGTCGGGACCGGGAATGATATGGTCGGCGTTCGTAATCGAAACAACACGTCCGACGGAGTCAGACGAAGTGAAATCGTCGGTCAATGCTTCGATGATTTTAATATATTGCGGCTGAAGGACAGTCGATCCTTCATCGACCGACACTCCGATGACGATTGCATCGGTAGAACCGAAGCGTTGTTCGATTTCATTATTTATTTTCACCACAGATGACTGTTGCGGCATGAAAGCATCAGTAGAGCTGTCTATATGGATGCTCCCTACCAAGGAAATAGAAAGGGCGGCAGCAGCTAGTATGCATAATAAGACGATGATATCGATGACAGTGTGTTTTCTCATGCAAGTCCTCTTCGCTCATCGTAGAGAACCTAGGCGTACCTTCCTATCGCTATGAGAGAGTAATTTGCATCATCAGTTCGGTTGATTTTTACTATCACCCGAACAGGTGACCCTAAAAAAATGTCAAACGCTGATCTGATAAGTGGTGGCCGAACTTAATGCCGCAAGAATCTGTTCTTTTGAATAATGGATATGATCGCGCATCGCATGTTCTGCCTGTACTTCGTTTCGTGCAAGAATCGCTTTGATAATATTGTCGTGATGTTGATAATATTGATGGGAGATTTCGAAAAAATTCGGGCTGCTCTCGGCGATACTCAGCAGGTGTAGATTCGATTGGATCATCAGGTGCACAAGCTTGTCGTTGTTTGAGAATTTGTACAGCAGTTCGTGGAAATAGCAATCTTCTTCGATACATTCTTTTACATTTTTTAGCAACGAGGCTTCTTTGAAACGTTCGTTGATACTTGTTAATTTCGTTATATCTTCATCTCGTGCATTTCTAGCGGTAAGACTTGAAGCAAGAGATTCCAGCATCTCCCGGATCTCGAACACTTCACGTACGTCTTTCACCGACACCTGGCGGACCATCGCTCCGCGTCGGGGAATATTGACGACAAGGCCTTCGCTTTCTAAACGTGTAAAAGCTTCTTTGATCGGTGTCTGGCTTACTCCTAGCTTAATGACCAGATCGTTGTACCGTAGTCTTTGACCAGGTTTTACCTGTCCGGTCTGAATAAGTTTCTTAATTTCGCTGTAGGTCCGCTCGCCGAGCGTGACGTGATAAATTTTTTTTGCCATCGTAGACACCCTTATCTTATTGATATCTATATTATTTACCCAATGAATAATTAGTCAATGAAATAATTTACATATCATGAAAATAAAATAAAAAATTTTAATAACTTTCAATATTATAATAATATAATTATCTATATAAAAGATTTCTAATAAAATATTTTATATCGATTATAATATTCATTAAGAAATAGTACTCGGTATTCATCACGCGATATGTTAATTTTAATTATGTTTGGATCACGAAAAAATCGTGCTCTAATATAATTTATCATATATAGATAACTACCATTATATAAAAAATAAAAAATAAAATATTGACTTTAAAAATAGGTGCTTTATAATGATAAGAGCCCTTAAGGAGGTGTTCAATGATGAAGAAGATCGTAATCGTACTATGCTTACTGGCCATGGTAGTAATGCCGTTGGTTGGTAAAGGCGCTACTGAAGCAGGAACGGATCCGAGTAAGCCGTACGCAGGAACGACATTACGCGTACTCGATACTCCCCACCCGCTGATTGACGGGCTCAAGGCTTTCGTGCCTGAATTTACTGAAAAAACAGGCATCAAAGTGGAATTTGAAGATTTGGCTACCGATCAGAAGAGCCAAAAGCTATTAGTTGAACTCATGGCTGGTTCGTCTACAATCGACATTACGACATTACGCCCGCTAAATGAGCTTAAGCTGTTTGGTCTGAACAAATTCGCCGAAGATCTGAATCCGTATCTTGCTAACGATACCGAGTATGATCTTGGCGATTTCCTCGATGCGGCAATCGAGAGCTGTACCTTCGAAGGACAGCTGTTGGGAGTCCCCTTGTACAATGAACGTGCAATTCTTTACTATCGCAAGGACTTGTTCCAGCAAAAAGGAATTGAACCGCCCAAAACGCTTGAGCAGCTCGAACAGTATGCAAAAATGTTCAACGATCCGAAAAACAATTTCTTTGGTATTGTTGCCAGAGGTCGTGTAAATCAGTTGATTACCGGCGGATTCGCCAGTTATCTGTTCAGCTTTGGCGGAGATTTCAATACGCTAGACAAAGCATTAATGGATTCGCCCGAAGCAATAAAAGCGATGAAGTTCTATGCTAACCTGCTCAGGAGCTACGGACCTCCGGGAATCGAAAACTACAACTGGCCCGAAGCTGCTGCTTTGATGGCTCAGGGGCATGTCGCGATGTTCACCGATGCGGATGCAATCTATCTTAACGTAGCTGATCCCGCCAAGTCTCCGTTTGCCGATAAGATTGGATATGCAGTATTTCCAGCTGGTCCTGCTGGAGCAAAGCCGTTCAACGTTGTCGTCGAAGCGATGATGCTGAATCCAAATTCGAAGCAGAAGGAAGCTGCTGTAGAATTCATCAAATGGGCGACAAGCAAAGACGTTACGCTGAGAATTCAACAACGCGGTCTTTCGATGTCGAGAGCTTCCGTTTGGGACGACCCGTCTTCAACGAAGAGCTGGCCTGAAGATTTGGTTAAGGTAATGATTGAAAGCAATAAGATTGCCAAAGGCTATGATCGCCCGCGCGTAATCAACGTTGCCGAAGCAAGAGACATTCTCAGCAGACCGATTCTGATCGGATTTGAAGGTGGCGATATCGAAGCTGCCGCAAAGATTGCCAATGCCGAATTCCAGGCATTGATCGACGAAGAAAATAAGTAAAAATTCATCTGAACATGAAGTAGCTGCACGGCAGCTACTTCATGGTTGTATTACTAGGAAATAGAAACATATATATGAAAAAAGATTCGATAGCCAACTGGTTTGATAAACATGCTAAGTATGTCCTGACACTTCCTGCTGTAATTTTCGTATTACTTATGGTGGGATTTCCGCTTATCTACACAATCGTTCTTAGCATGATGGAATGGAATCTGACCACGCGTGGCGGAGCGACTTGGAATAATTTTCAGAATTATGTCGAACTTCTCTCGTCTGAGCGATTCTGGAAAGCTACAGGCAGAACCTTTATGTTTTCATTCGGATCGGTCACGTTTCAGGTAATTCTGGGTGTAGGATTAGCTCTATACCTTCATCGAAAATACTATGGAAAAAACCTTGTAAAGACCTTATTCTTACTTCCCATGATTTCGACTCCCGTAGCTATTGCCATGGTGTGGCTGCTGATTTTCGAACCGAACATCGGATTGGCTAATCATGTTCTGGGATTACTGGGCATCGATGCGCAAATGTGGCTGGCATCGAGTAAAACAGTAATGGGATCGCTCATCATCATCGAGGTCTGGCAACAGACACCGCTTATCATGCTTATTACGTTAGCAGGATTGTCTGCACTACCTACCGAACCATTCGAATCGGCATTAATCGATGGTGCCAACAAATTCCAGATATTTTCATATGTTACGGTGCCGCTGGTTCTTCCCTATGTATTCATCGGATTTCTCATTAGGATCATTGATGCTTCAAAAAATTATGATTTGATTTACGCTACGACCCAAGGCGGTCCGGGTTTATCGTCAGAGACGTTGAATATTTATGGTTTTGTACTCGGATTCCATTACTTTAGAATGGGTTTGGGTTCCGCTATGATTATATTATTCCTATTATTTCTATCAGTAGTAGGATTTATACTAATGAAAGCTAGAAAAAAGC
>JAAYDK010000426.1 GCA_012729295.1 Spirochaetales bacterium
ACATGAGGAAACGATTGATAGAGGTATATCTACCAGGTTCAGGTGTACTCTGTTGGTGTCATGCCGACTAGACTGCGAAAAACCCTAGCGAAATAATGGGCATCGTAATAACCTGACATGAGGGCGATTTGAGCAACGGATAGTCCGGTGTCTTTTCTTTGCAGCAGCAGTTTGCAGGCATATTCGATTCTCATTCGGGTCAGGTAAGCAACAGGTGTTTCTCCGGTGAGTTTTTTGAAACTTCGGCGCAAATGATCGCTGCAAACAGGCGCTTTTGCTAAGGAGGTGCCTACCTGGTATTCGGGATCCGACATGTTTTCAATGATCTCGTTTTTCAGTTGATCAACGTATTCATTTTTTTGCTTGATTCCGCTCCAACTGAGGAGCAGATGGTAGATCGTTTCGGCCAGTGAATGGACAATCGCCAGATGATGCGCATCCTTTCTGTGGTAGTAGCGGAGTGCCATGAACATGAGTGTTTCAACGCTCTTGGTTTCATCATCGGAAAAGACCGGCACCGCCATCGGACCTGGGAGCACAAAATGATCGACTTGAATAAAAATATCTTTAAAATAGCTGGAGGAAACTTTTCCGTGTGGAATACCGGGCGGTTGGCAGATAATCGTACCAGGCCGGAACGGGCAAGACAAATCACCGGTCATCGCGATTCCTTCACCTTCGAAATTGAGTATAATCTCCCACTGGTCGTGACTGTGCATGCCGAAATCATGAAGCCGGTATGGGGAAGTACCAACTAAATTGACATACATACAAAGATCCTCCAGCTTGCTTGTCCAACGTTGATATTAGAAAATCATGGGTATCACCCAAGCGGTATTCTTAATACCTTACAGCTAGATGTCGATAATGTCCACATATCGCATGGAAAAGTCCTTATACATTCATGTTGTCATTCATACAATATAAATAGCTTCGTTTCCCGAAATCTCGCCAGGAGGTGTCTTTCATGAACCCATTGTTTCCGCGAACAACCGTTGCCGGTGTTTCGCTGTCGCGCATGCTGATCGGTACCAATTGGATCCTCGGGTACAGCCATCGCGGGCCGGCAGATGAAGCGACGATCCGCAAGACGAACAGCACACCGGAAGCGATAGCCGATCTGCTGGAGGTCTTTCTGAAGGCAGGCGTCGATACATTGATGGCACCCGTTAACAACCCGCTGCTTCTTGCGGGCATCCATCTGGCTGAAGACCGAACCGGGCAGGGGATCATCCTTGTTGATACGCCAGGGGTCAACGTTGACGACAACGCCCAAGCCAGACGAGACGCTGAAAAAGTGATCGAGCAGAGCAAACGAAACGGGGCAACCTTCTGTTTGATACATCATGGATCTGCCGAGCAGCTTGTCAACAAAAACAAGCGAACCATTGAGAGGCTTCCGGACTATCTTAGCATGATAAGAAGCCAAGGGATGATTCCAGGCTTGTCAGCCCATATGCCGGAGCTGATCATCTATTCTGATATGAATGAATATGATGTCCAGACCTATGTCCAGCTGTATAACTGCATGGGATTTTTGATGCAAGTAGAAGTCGAATATATCCACAAGGTTATCTGGAATGCAAAAAAGCCAGTTATGACAATCAAATCGATGGCAGCCGGCCGCGTAACACCGTTCGTCGGGTTGAATTTTGTTTGGAATACGATCCGGCCGTGCGATATGGTAACCGTTGGCTGCATGACACCTCAGGAAGCGGCAGAAGACATAGAGATCTCATTGGCATCTTTCGAGAAGCGTCCCCCAAATGTTGCTGGCCGCAGCAGCCCAAACAAAACTGATGTTTTGAAAGGATAGTCCAATGCTGAAAATTGGTGTGATCGGGTGTGGTAAGATCGCCCAGGTTCGCCATCTGCCGGAGTATCTGGAACATAGTGAATGTCACATTGTTGCTGTGACAGACTTGAATTTTGACAGAGCACAAGAGATAGCACGTCAGTACCACTGCCAGGCAGACATATCGGCTGAGGCGTTGCTGGACCGGCCTGAGATCGATGCCGTCAGCGTATGCGTTGCCAATGCGGATCACGCCGCTGTCACGATCTGTGCCCTCAAAGCCGGTAAACATGTGCTGTGCGAAAAGCCGATGGCGGTTACACTGGAAGAATGTCAGAAGATGGTCGACACAGCGGAAAAATTCGATCGCATTCTTGTGATTGGCCATAACCAACGACTTCTGAAGACGCACCAGCTTGTTCGTCGTTTGATTGCAAGCGGCGAGATCGGGAAGGTTTTGATGTGGCATAGCTGCTTTTGTCACGGTGGGCCAGAGAACTGGTCAATCGACAAGCGTAACATCTGGTTTTTTGATCAAAAACGCTCAGCCTATGGTGCGCTTTTCGATCTGGGCATTCATAAAATTGACTTGATGCAATATCTTTTGGATGAGCCTGTCTGTTCTGCATTTGCGGTAACCGCAACACGAGATAAAAAGGGTGCGGAAAACCAGCCCATCCCTGTCGAAGATAATGCCCTTTGCATGCTGCACATGAAGGGCGGATCCTGGGGGACTGTTCATGCCAGCTGGACCTGCTACGGCAATGAACGAAACAGCACCGTGATTGATGGATCGCTTGGGACGTTGAGGATATATGACCATCCGGTCTACTCCTGCATCATCGAAAGGAAAAACGGCGAAAAGTCGTTCTATCAGGCAGATGGTATCCAAACAAATGAAAACCAGACAAGATCCGGAATCGTTGATGCATTTATCCGCGCCATCCTGACAGGTGAACCTTCTGTCAACGATGGACGACAAGCGCTGTCGTCTATGCGTGCAGTCTTTGCCTGTCTGAAGTCATCACAGATGCAAAGCAAAATTGAAATCATCGATAGCCGGATGTAGAAGAGCTGGCAGAAGCCGATCAATACGAAAAATCAAACCGACACGACCCGGCTGCTGTTATCGGGTCTTGTCTGTTTGTGACTGAAGAATATCCAAGACGGTTAAAATATTGTAAAATCAAGAAGAATCGGATCAGTCCCAAACAAGCGCCTCAAGCCATTGAGGCAGACAGCCACGCATGCATATGAATTGCACCAGGCGGAAAGAGCATGCCATGAAAACTAAATTCGTTCTTGCAGCCATGATCGTCCTGAGCATCCTGATCTCGGGTTGCCAAATGAACCCCACGATCACAACCACACCTCAAATCACAAGTGAAGCATTGCCGGCAGCCACACTGTCTTTCTATTTTCCGCAGCTGACGGTAGGAGAAAAGCCCGACACACAGCTTGTCTTGTCAGAACTGGAAAGCAAGGCTGCTGACCGGCTGAATATCCAGCTCAATTTCAAATGGCTGCCGCCCGCTCTTTATGCGCAAACCATTGAGACAAGGCTTGCTTCCGGTGAAGAACTGGACGCCTTCTTTTGCGGCCTTCCGGGTCAAGGGCTATTGGATTTTATCGCTTTGGCTCGAGACGGCCTGCTAGCCGATCTGACTGACGCGCTTCCCGCGTATGCGCCGGGACTTGTCGCCCAATACGAGCAAAACGATTTGAATTGCGCACGGGTCGATGACAGGCTCTTTGCCATTCCCTCTCTCTTCCCGATGGCCGACCATGTATACGCGATCGTCCGGCAGGACTTGATGGACAGCTATGGCCTTGCTGCGATCGAAACATTTGCCGACTACGAGCAGTACCTGGCCACGATCAAAGAATACGAACCGAATACCATTCCCGGGCGGATCGCCGACAGCACCGTCGCACTGTTTGCCAGGGCCTTTGGCTATGCCGTTTTTGACAAGGATCACGGTCTGGTGTATGGCTGGAGCGATCAGTCCATGCAGCTTATACCGTGGGAACAGACACCAGAATTTCAGATTGTCGTCGATTACCTGACGGACTGGGCGCAAAAAGGATACCTGGAACTGGCCGCGCAAGGCGCCGGTGATATCTGGAATGCCGGCGACAGGATCATCAATGGCCAGATCAGCTCCTTCCTGTTTGCGGGCGAATACCGGATCGGCGAAACCATCAGCCTCGTCGAGTATGTGCTGAACAATTATTTTCTCAACAACAATATCCCCAGAGAAATCGCTGCCTACCGCCTGTATCCCGATCTCGAGGCCCAACGGCTGAATCCTTTGGGCAACGGTCTGACAACAGGCTCACTTGCCCTGTCTGCCCAAAGCGAGAATATGGAACGCACCCTGATGTTTTTAGATTGGCTCCAGAGCAGCCAGGAATCCTATGACATCCTTATGTACGGCATAGAAGGCAAGCATTATCAGCTTGACGGCGAGCGGCTGGAATTCCCGCAAGGCATGACGATTGACCAGAATGCGTGGATCGGCTGGGATGGCCGACAGGCGTTCAAGAATCTCGCTTATGAACGATTTGCTACCGATATGCCGCTTGAAGATAAAGAGCAGTACACACAAAATATCCGTTTCAATGCCGTTTTGGCCCCGCACGAAGGCTTTTTTGCCGACTATGAACCCATTGCCGATCTGCTGGAGCTGCGAAAGCAACAGCTCCTTGCAAAAATAGAATTGCCGTTGCTGACCGGCACCTTCGATCCCGATGACCTCGACACC
>JAAYDK010000059.1 GCA_012729295.1 Spirochaetales bacterium
CAGATGCATTTGTTCGTATTGACATGGTTCCTGGAAATCCGAGAATCTTCATGTTCTCTGCAGTCGCTTCTCCGTTCCAGGATTTCTGATCCAATGAAACGGTGAACATGCCAAACAAGTCGGTTTCGATTCGCTCGAGGTACGGGTACGTAAGCGAAAGGCCGAGCGATGTGGTAAATTCTCCGTGGAGTACATCATTTTCATGATCGAAAGTTGCTGAAACATAGGAATTGTCGGCACGTCCGTCTTCAAAAAGAGCAATCGTCGAGGCATCTACTATCGGTTCCAGTATCGAGACATCGGCAACGACCAGCGACTGCCAGTTTATTCGCGCTGTCGAAAATGAAGTACCGACAGTTCCTTCAAAACGTGCACCATCGATCTGTATCGGAGTTCGATCGCCGCTTTGCAATATCATCGGACTTTCAGTTGTTAGAAAAGCCGAATATCCGTCTACCGCTTTCAGGATACCCAGGCGGAATAATGAAATTTCAAGTTGAGCGTCGAGCAACGTTGTATAAGAAATATGTGATGAGAAAGACTGAATGCGACCCGAGACGGATATCGGCTCGGCTTCAAACAACTCGGCATCGATCGAAAGGGCGTCGAGTACGGTTTCCGAGGCATACAGATCATTACCTACAGATACCGCCAAATCCGTACCGTCTAGTCTCAGCGTTCCGGTTCCTGTGGCAATCTGCTGTAACGAGGCCGATTCGAATGTTGCCTGTAATTCCTTAATTGAGAAACCACTGCTGTGTTCGGCCATTTGTGCTTGTGTGTTCGATGCGGTAAAAACGACGGAAATGCGGTCGGCGTCGTCGTTTTCAAGCCTAACTTCCACGTCTGAAGTACCAACAGACACATCGCTCTGCTCGAACGAGCCTTGTGAAAACGAAAGCGCTGCTTCGGTTGGTTCGAAATCCTTGGTCAGATTAAATCGGCCGTTGATTTCCAGAACCGAAAGATTCATGTCTTCCAGATTCCCTGCAACCGATCCACGCGAGACCGAGATGTCCAGACCGTATCGATTCGGTAAAGAAACAGACGGTCCCTGCGTAGGAGTGTCTAGCAATCCGAGCACCGCCTCATTCAATGAAATATTCGGTCGATCGATATATACGGGTAGACTCGCATTACCGGTTCGTGCAAACAGCAACGATCCAATCGAAATACCGAGCCGAAGCGAATCGGCGACAATCGACGGCTCTCTCTCATCTCCTATCGTAAAGGATATATCGCGAGCGATGAGCGAATCGAAAATGGTTCGGTCCACAGAACCTATGTCTAGTCGGACTGATCCGGCCTCAGACAAATCGAGGGCGACAAGTCGTTCCTTTGGTTTAAAAATATCGGGAAGCAATGCATGCTGGGCCAGCATGAACATCGAAGCACATACTCCGATCAGGATAAAGAGACTGATGATGATATCCGAGACGCTCGTATGAAACTTCATGCTTTTCCGTAATCCACTTGCAGTATAGCGGTTATCCTAAACCTGTAAAACCATTTTACATGAAATTCGCTACAACAAGACGACAGATTGTCATACGAGTGTGATTACGATACAATCTCTAAATCCTTTTCATCGGAAGGAACAGAATGATGGAAGCAATTCTTGATAGGTTTATCGTTATCGAAGGTCTCGACGGATCGGGAACTACCACTCAAATGAAACTGCTGGTCGAAGCGTTCGACACTATGCACATATCGTGCCACGCTGCGTTCGAACCGACTAGTTCGCCTATCGGAACACTCGTCAGGGATGTGTTGCAGAAAAAAACGGTCACGACTCCCCTAGCGCTGGCCATGTTGTTCGCCGCCGACAGGGAAGACCACCTCAACCACCCGTTAACGGGAATCATTGAACGACTCGCATCCGGGACAATCGTCGTATGCGACCGCTATAAATATTCGTCTCTTGCCTATCAATCAGTCGAGTGCGGCTTTGATCGTGTTCAGGAACTGAACATGTTTCCCGATCCCCGATTCGTTTTTTTCATCGACACTCCGATTGATGATTGTTTGAAAAGAATCGATATTCGCTCGAACGAACGCGAGTTATTCGAAAGACAAGAGTTTTTAGCTCAGGTTCGCGACAATTACGAGCTGATTTTTTCACGACTAGATGAAAAGGTTGTCTTTACTAGAATAGACGGGACACTCGATAGACTCGATATCCATAAGCATATCGTCGCGGTACTAAACTCATACAGCATTCTGTAAATCAGCGTATGAACATTGCATCGCCGTAGCTGAAAAACTTATAGTTTTCCCCAACTGCATGCCTGTAGGCATTCATAACGGACTCATAACCTGCAAAAGCAGAAACAAGCATGAGCAGTGTAGACTCCGGGGTATGGAAATTGGTCAGCAGCTGGTTTACAACGCGGTACCGGTATCCGGGAGTGATAAATAAGTTGGTTCTGCCTTCTCCGGGTTTCAGTGTACAAAGTGCATCGTTGTAAGCCGATTCCAGCGTTCTCACGCTGGTGGTTCCGACAGCAACAATCGGTCTACCGCTTAGCCTGGCGGCGTTTACCGCATCGGCAGTTTCGGGACTAACCGTGTAGCGTTCAAAATGCATCTTATGGTCTTCAATGGTTTCGCTTCGTACCGGCAGAAACGTCCCGAGACCGACGTGAAGCGTGACCGTTACGGTCTCGATATGTTTGCGGCGGATACGGTCGATGATGGAACGGGTAAAGTGCAGTCCCGCTGTCGGAGCGGCTACCGAACCCGAATTGGCAGCATATACAGTCTGATAGCGCTCCTCGTCCACAAAGGTGTCCTCGCGCTTGATATAGGGAGGAAGCGGGACGTGACCGCATACGATGAAGAACGACTCGTCGATCGGTTCGTCGAATTCCACGATTCTCAGTCCTTCATCGTCGGTTCCTACGATGTGCGCTTGCCACATGGTATTTGTCGATGATGTAAACGTGTAGCGTTTGCCGATTCGCTGTTTTTTGCTACGGGAAGTCATCGCGAGCCAGCTGTGGTCGGCCCGTTCTTCGACAAAAAGAAATTCTACGAGGGACCCGGTCTCGCTTCGTCCGTACACCCGCGCCTTACGAACTTTGGAATCATTCAGAACCAATAGCGAATCGGCTTCGAGTAAATCGGGAAAATCTTCCATCCGGAGGTCGACGATGGAACCGTCGTTCCTGTCGAGTACGAGTAATCTGTCTTCGCCACGCCTTTGGGCCGGAGTCTGGGCTATGAGCGATTCGGGCAAATCAAAAGAGAAGTCCTTGGTTTTCATGCGACATCCCGCCATTGTACGGCATTTTCAGTAGTTCGTAGGCGAGCGGCGTTACCATTCTCCCACGCGGGGTTCGTTTTAGATATCCCTTTTGAATGAGATACGGTTCATAAAAGTCCTCGAGAGATTCGATTGCCTCGCCGACCGAGATGGCGAGAGTCTCTGCTCCGACCGGGCCTCCTCCGTAGAACTCGATGATAGTCCTGAGAATATTCCGATCTTGTTCTTCAAGTCCCTGCAAATCGATGCCGAGCCGGCTCATGCTCAGCTGTACGATTTCGTCGGTTATGGTTCCGTCTCCCATGACCATCGCATAATCGCGCAGCCTACGTAGTAAACGGTTGGCGATACGCGGTGTTCCACGCGAACATTTCGATAAAAGTTTCACTGCCGACGTAGAAATCTTCGTTTCCATAATCGATGCGGAGCGGGTGATGATGTTTTGGAGATCTTCTTCCTGATAAAATTCGATTCTGCACGTAATGCCGAATCTCGAATACAGCGGCGGCGAAATCTGACCGGCCTTGGTCGTTGCTCCGATCAAGGTGAATTTTGGAATCGGAATCCTGATTGTCCGCGCAGCGGGACCTTGTCCGATTACCCAGTCTATCTCGTAATCTTCCATCGCGATATAGAGCATCTCTTCCAGAACCGGCCGGAG
>JAAYDK010000007.1 GCA_012729295.1 Spirochaetales bacterium
AATTTTGCCCCGGCTGCGGTACATCATTAGTGAAGAAATGCCCGAGTTGTCAGGCTCAGATATCCGGCTCTCCTAAGTTCTGCCCCGAATGCGGACAAAGATTATAATGGAGGATACAAGTATGAAGGTCTCATCAAAAAGCCTTTCGATTATCATCATCGGCATTATCGTTCTCCTTGTGGCGTTCAGCCTGTATTTCATGTTGGATGTCGAACGTACCCAAATTCCCAATTGGGCGTTTTCGATTACGATAGTTGCAATAGTCGTGTACTTTTTCGGGTTATTTGCAGCTACATCGGCAAACCGAATGTTTCGCGATGCACTGGCCAAGGCTGGATTCATCACGATCCTGACGCTCTATTTCATCACGGTTGTAATTGCCATGTTAGTCTCAGCTAGATTGGCAAAAGAACTGAATACGCTTTTTATCATTGCCATCATCATCCACGCGACAGCGGCAATCCTGCTTACTTTGACCGCACATGCTTCAAGTTGGCTGTTAGGATCTGCGAAGCGCAAAAGCCTTGAAAGCGATATGATGAATCAAGGAGCAAGCAGAATTCACACCTTGCTTGCCGATCATCAGGATACATCGTATACCCCGTTGCTGAACCATGTATTCGAGATGTTCAAGTACGGATCTGCCAGTTCGCTCACCAGGTACGATGCAAACATTATCGATGCAATAAAAGCTCTAGAATCATCCTGTTCGATACAGGATTCGGATGAGTCGGTAATTACCGAGAAGATAACTCAGCTTAAGAATCTGATGGAAAAGCGGAATTTTGAAATACAACAAGAAGGACGAGGCGGAATCTGAAATGGATATTCTTCAAAGTAAAGTAAACGGAATGTTATTTTTAGGAGTGATCTTCTCGATTTTCGGCATCTTATTACTCATCAGCAGTTTGGGAATCATTATCGACGATATGGAGAGCGGATCGACAATGCTTATCATCAGCATCGTCCTCTATCTCATCGGTTCTAAAACGGTAAAAAGGATGAGACGATATAAGCGATATGTCAGATTCATACCGCCGGATAGAATGATTTCGGTGAATACGATTGCAGGACACGCAGCCAGACCGATAGAAGTCGTGCGGAGGGACCTGCAGACTGCCGTATCGAAAGGATATTATACTCGGGTGATCTATGATCGTGATACGGATGAGATAGGAGTCCCCCGCGTAACCGTCGTCACATCCAGACCGATAGAACGTACAGAACCTGTCCAACAAACAAGACCGGTGCAGCCGCAGGCGGCTGAAAAGAAGGAAACCGAAGTTGTGAATTGCCCGAACTGCAGTGCGAGCAACGTAAAAGTCAAAGGCACTGTCGGAGTATGCGAATACTGCGGCTCTCCGTTGAAATAGATCTTCAAAATGCAACTTTCTCGAAAGTGTTTCTTACATACCGGTATAGAATTTTTGCTGTATTGTGTTTGAAATAGACCCAGAGAGTTATGATACGTATCAAGAAGGTGGGAAATATGAAAAAGATAATGGTATTGGTATTATGTCTGGTATGTACGCTACCGGTGTTTGCTACAGATTTAATCGACATGACTAGAGCCGGTAATACCGAAGGAGCCAAAAAAGCTATTCAGGGAGGTGCTGATGTCAATGCTGTCGATGCTGATGGGATGACTGCGTTTGCCTATGCAATCGTATCAAAAATCGAGAATCCCGACCAAGACTATGAGATTTTGGAGTTGTTGCTGAAAGCCGGTGTAGATATCAATCAAGAGTTTGAAGGTTATGGCAATGAAATCATGACACCGCTCAGTTTTTCCTTCATGGCTGAATTAGATTTTGCCGTTTCGGATGAAGATGTGCTAAACACTAGGTATGATGTGGCAATCTGGCTGATTAAGCACGGAGCCGATGCTAATAACGTAAGAATAGACGGTTTCCCGATATTCTATGTACCGGTAATGACGGGGTCGCCCGAAATTCTGGCATTGATGATAAGCTCAGGATTGCGAGTAAACGCCAGAAGCGAAGAAGGTTACAACGCTTTAAGTTTCCTGCTCAGCCAATATGAGTATGCATCCGATGAATTTACCATGACCGAAGGACACTACGAAGTATTCAGGCAGTTGGTTAAAGCAGGATTAGATGTCAACGCATGGGATGAGGATGGGATGAATGCATTACTGTATGCTGCCAGATCGCTTGATGCAAAGATGGTCCGGTTTCTTCTCGAATCGGGAGCGGATGCCAAGCTTTTCAATCCTGACGGAGAATCTGCATTTGATTATGCAAAATCGAATAATGCTTTAATAAATACCGATGAATACTGGTTGTTGTGCGATGCCCATTATGAAGCGATTGATAACCATATGAATACTATACAGCCGTATATCATCATGGGTTTTTATTAAAAAAAAAGTAATAATAAGAAATATGCCCGCTAGGTGCATACCAATATGCATGCCGGCGGGCATAGATTAAGTTGATTCAGAATCTCCGCAGAGGCCTCACATAATCCTCTTCCCACTTATACCATCC
>JAAYDK010000060.1 GCA_012729295.1 Spirochaetales bacterium
AATATTGCGCATCGATCGGCGATTTTCTTGATTTCTTCGAGCTTATGAGTGATGAGAATGATAGTTTTCCCGCTCTCTCTCAGATTTTTGATAATTTGCAGTAATGATTCGATTTCTTGAGGTGTAAGTACTGCCGTAGGCTCGTCGAAGATCAGAATTTCTGCATTCCGGTAAAGCATTTTTAAAATTTCAACCCGCTGGCGGGTAGAAACGGGGACGTCCTGTATGAGATCGGTAGGATTTACCTCTAGCTGGTATGTTTTAGATAGCTCACGTACGGTTTCATGGGATGTTTCCAAATCGATTACCGGGAATAGGCCGAGTCTGCGTTTGGTCGTCTCGACTCCCAGAATAATATTTTCAGTAATCGTCTGGTTCTCTACGAGCATGAAATGCTGGTGTACCATACCGATGTTCAGCGCGTTGGCCACGAGCGGCGAACTGATATGCTCGCGCTTACCGCGGATATGGATCTCTCCCGAATCGGGAGCATACAAGCCGAAAAGCATGCTCATGAGCGTCGATTTACCTGCTCCGTTTTCTCCTAAGATAGCAAGAATCTCGCCCTTTCGCACTTCCAGTGAAATATCGTCGTTGGCCACGATACCCGGGAATCGTTTCACGATATGCTTAAATTCTACCACATTCTCCACTGCTCTACTCCTAGGTGTTGAAAGTCAGCGGGACACACGATGCAAGACAGGTGCTCCCCGCACAGAGGAGCACCTTGAATACTGATGAAAAGTCTACATGGTACACCGCATAAAAATCATGCGGTACGCATGTTTTCATGATCGTTTATTTCACCACGAAGCCTTCGGGAGTGAATCCGCCGAAGTTGGATGCGGGCACGATCGTCCCATTCTTCACCAATTCCAGTACTTGTTCGAGTTTTGCCAAAGTGCCGCTTTGTAGCTGATGCCTTCCAGGTGCACTGACATATCCGATCGACTGGCTGTCGGTCTTGAGCAACACGTTCTCACCCTTGAATGTCCCGTTCTGAATGTTGGTCAACGCACGTTCGACGTTCAGACTCATGACTTTCAATACGCTGGTAAGCACGATGTTCTGACTTCCTACGACACCGTCGTTCCATTGGTCTACGTCGCAACCGATTACACGCAGTTTTCCTGCACTTTCCTTGGCAGCCGAAAATACTCCGTTTCCGCTAGCTCCGGCAGCCGGGAATATGATATCCACGCCTTTGGCGACCAGTTGTTGGGCAACGACTTTTCCGGTGGCTTCATCGGCAAACGAACCGACATAGTTACCACCCACGTTAGCTCCGGTTACGTCGACTCCTGCCTGCGACGGCAGTTCGACGACTTCAACCTTTGTCCCGAATTTCGCATTTGCATAGATTACTCCGCATTCGAATCCGTACTGGTAGTTGACGTTCGACGGATATGCAACACCGTTTACGACCGCAACTTTATTGGTTTTGGTTTCGAGAGCGGCAGCAACACCGGCATAAAATCCCGATTCCTGCTCAGCAAACAGCATTGCATAGACGTTGGGAAGCTCTACTTCTTTACCGGCGGCATCGCTTGGATAGGTATCGACGAGGATGAACTGGGTATCGGGGTTTTCCTTCGCCAGTTCTCCGATTCCCGCGAATTGGAATCCTGTCAGCACGAGCACGTCGTATTCGGCCACTACGTCTGCAGCTGCCTTCAGAGCCATAGCTACGTCTCCGCTCGGCTCACGTATCGCCGTTACTTTGGCTCCGGGATTCTTTTCGATAAACGCGAGAATACCCTTGTAGTTGTCCTGGTTGAACGAACCGTCGTCTACGCCCGACGGAGAGGTGATGATTGCGATGTTCAGGCCGGATGCAACCTTGGACTGTTCTGCCGCTCCGGCTGCAAACAAGAGTCCTCCAACCAAAACAAGAGTCAGAATCGTAAGAAGTTTTTTCATGTCTTTCTCCCCTTCTTGTATCGATATGTTTTTTTTCATTATAGAATACGGAATGGTAAAACTCCAACGAAGAAAATTCCATTCCTTCTATAATGATGTGTCTTCACTATTCTATCTTTTTATGAAAGCCTTTACCATATGCTCTGCAACCCGTTCGGTGCTTGGATGAGAGATGATTCCCAATTCCGTGATAATTGCCGTGATGTAGGAATGATCGGTTACGTCAAAAGCCGGGTTATATACTTTTGCACCGACCGGTCCCGTCCTCTTTCCAAATCCGTTTATCACTTCTTCTCCGTCGCGAACTTCGATAACAATATCCTTTCCTGTAGCTGTCTTTAGATCAAAGGTCGACGTCGGCGCCGCCACATAAAATGGAATGCCGAAGCTTTTTGCAATGATGGCAACGTTCGAAGTACCGATTTTATTCGCGGTGTCTCCGTTTGCAGCAATGCGGTCCGCACCGACAATGACTGCGTCGATAAGGCCTTCTCTCATCACCAGCGATGCGGCGCTATCACATAACACGGTTACGTCAATATTCGCCTTCATCAGCTCGTAAGCAGTCAGACGAGACCCCTGCAGCAGTGGTCTGGTCTCGTTTGCATAGACACTCATGCGGTATCCGCGCTCGATTCCGAGATAAATTGGTGCAAGCGCAGTTCCGTAGCCGCTGGTGGCTAAGCCACCTGCATTGCAGTGGGTCATGATGTTCCACGCTCGCGATGCATCGAAAAGAGACAATGCATGTTCACCGATTGCCCTGCTCATAGACTGGTCTTCTTCAAATATAGTTACGCTTTCTATGTAGAGCGATTCGAGGATATTGCGTATGTGTTTCGTTTTTGCAGCAGCTTCCTGTACAAAACGCCGCTCCATTCGCTCGAGCGCCCAAAACAAATTTACCGCAGTCGGCCGGCTACTTGCGAAGTATGATTTCAGCTGCTGAAATTCACTGCGTAGTTCATCGATATCGGCATACGAGCGCTGTACAAGGCAAACGTACAAACCATATGCGGCGGCGATTCCAATTGCCGGAGCTCCTCGTACCCGTAGCTTTTTAATTGCTTCGAAAATGGATTCTTTCGTGTCTAAAGCCAGATACGTCTCGGTTTCGGGAATTCGTGTCTGATCCAGTAAAATCAGTTTCGGAGGATTTTTTTGTATAGCGACAGGCAAAATGGTATTCATACGTTCTCCTGATTATCTCGTATTCATCGCACATCGAAAGGATCGGCGATGACGATATTGGATGTTTGTTTCAACTTCACATCTGCTTGGGCAGTCGTGATGATAGAAT
>JAAYDK010000061.1 GCA_012729295.1 Spirochaetales bacterium
AATATTGCGAATACACCGTTGCAAGGCAATGGAGAGTGGAAGCCGAAAGCGTTTGGCAATCTTCCGAATAATGCCGTAAGCGCAAGCGATGTCGTGGCATATGCGAAGGCAAACGGGTATGACGGAATAGTTTTTCACGATCTAAGGGATTCGGTAAATTCATATATCTACGGAAATGTGAAATCTACGAATTATGTCGTGTTTGATCGCGAACAAATTAAATCTGTAGACAACCGTGGCACATGGGACGCAAGGAGTCCGAATATTCTCTACCAAGAGGCTGTTGAAAACATTAACAACGGATCTCTTGCTGTACTGCATAATATATCAGCAGACAAGTTGGTATCTGCTGATGAGATCGGAGGACTACCCTCCCCATCTCTTGCTGTCACAAAACCAGACATTCCCTTCACACAGTTCGGAGAGATTACTCTCATTGCAGATCCTTCCGTAGCTATAAAGGCACTAGAAGAAGAAAGGTTATATGATCGTGACGTTTGGAGTCCTACCGTTCCAAGAGCTGAATGGAAAATCAACCAGAAAGTCATTGATAAGTTCGACAAAAAGATCATACCTGTCATATATAAAGAGACTGGAAAGTATTTCTCAGGTTCTGATGCGTTCAGTAGATCGGACATTATAAGGGGGCCAAACTTATTAGTCGATGCTTACAAGAGAACTATCGAAGCTCAGATAGCATTTCTCAAAGATCGTGGAATCGATTACGAATTGAAATTCAAGAAGCAAAAACCACCTCTTACATTTCCTATGGAAATAATTGAGAGAAATCTCGAGTATTTCAAATCCACCAAGTTTGAAACAGAAAACTATGATACGGTAAGAGAGTATCTCAGACCGAAGGTAGGAGATTACCTTGAAAAGTCTCTAGCACATCGTAAAGAAGCGAATCCTGCATTGTACGAAACCATGAAGAGCGATCTATTGGAACGCTATCTAAGGTTTGGCGTGCTGGATAAGGTCTTTCATTTTGCAAAAACATACGACAAAAACGCTCTTGTATTCGATGAATACGGGACAAAAGATAGCATACGTCAGACTATCAAGGACCATGATAGTGATTTCACTTCTTGGATTAAAGATAATATCGATGGAGCATACACAGATCCTAAGATTAAGATAGGGTCTAAAAAGTACGACTACACCGCAGAGAATATTCTAAAATGGATGCGCTCTCAATCTGAGCGAGCCTCACAGGATACCATGACATATGGGCCTGGTAAGGCTGCCTCCAATGCAGGCAGCCCATTCGCCAACAGGGAGCAAGTGAGAGACTTCGAGGGAACGCTTATCACCAGAGATGCACAGGGAGTCATCTGGGAAGAAACGATCAAACCGCTCGCCGAAACAATTCAGAATGAATTACCTAACTACAACAACAAGTATAGTACCTGGGAATCACTCGATGCCATATACGAAGCGATAGGCAGTTACATCACCAAGTATGGATCAACCGGAAACGTACCGCTTATGCGAAAAGAGCTGTCAGCAAAATCCTTTACCAAGGTTCCTACATGGTTGCTCGAACAG
>JAAYDK010000062.1 GCA_012729295.1 Spirochaetales bacterium
AAATTCTGCAGGGGAAGACCCCGAGCATGGCGCTCCAAGCGGAGCTCGGGCCCGAGCTCCGCTTGCCTAAGATACTGGAGGTGAAAAGATGAAAAAGAAAAACGTGCAATCTACTTTACAGGGAGGGATTTTCTCATCCGCTATCGTACTTGACTCATCATTTTACGTCTCATTGTCGCCTTTACCTTTACAACATCGTGGTGTACGATTGCTTTCGGAGGTCAGCCATGTCACTAACAATCATCGTCGTGGTTTTTGCACTTTTTTTCATACTCGTACTCGTCGGATACATCATTGCTCGTATCTATAACAAAATTATCCACGAACGCAACCGATATCTTTTCGGTGGTAAAGAAGCCAATATGATGAAGTGCAAAAGTTGTGAAGCAGATATCAGCATCTGGGCAAAGGCCTGCCCCTTCTGCGGGCATCACTATCCGAGTTGGGTGGAAAATTTTCTGCTTATCACGATAGCAACCATCATCGCAAGTCTCACGTTACTGCTTATTGCAACCATCGCCATACGATTAGGATTGAATGATCTTCTAACCTCAGATCAAATAACGTCTTTGTTTGAATAATTTCAAACTACACTATCCAAAAAGTCTCATATCATATGATAGACAAATGTGTGGTTGTGTTTTAAAGCCAAGTAAAAACATTCGCTCAATCGATAAAGATCGTCGAGCCCACACTCAGACGGGCAGCCTCAAGCTCGGAAAAATCACGCGCCAGGATCTCATGTACTTCGGCACCCGAGCAATGACACAGCCCGAAGCGCACTACGTTTTCCTTTTTAAGACCCTGAAGTATGTTAATTATGTACTCTTGTTCAGAATCCATAAAATGAACCCCGCCGTAGACGGCTACTACTGGTTTTAAAAATGTCGAAGCGACATGCCGGACCATGTTCAGAATCCCGAAATGTGAACAACCCACCACCAAGTGCAGGCCGTCTTTCGCTTCGATGACGATCGAACATTCGTCAGAAAAATCATCGATTCTGAATGTATTGTGGTCTCTCATGAGAAAATTGGGTACGGGGTGTTCGATATCGTTGGTTCTGGTGTAGCCCGATACGACAAAGCAGCAATCCGAAAGCCTGAGCGTAGATAGACATGTCGCGACCTCAACTCCGCTGTCCTCTATATTTTTCTTAGTAAATGAAGCACCTAGATACGTATAGGAATACGATACCGATTCATAGCGGGGAAGAAAGAAATCACGGCCGACAATTACTCTTCGCACAGGATGTTTCCATTGACGGACAAACGCCATAAACCCACCGGTATGATCATAATGATTATGACTGATAACTGCAGTGTCAATGTGCTGCAGATTTTTTTGCAACAAAAGTGCATTGGCTATGAAGCAATCTGATGAACCTGCATCGAAAAGTAAAGAATATCCATTGTCCTCGATGAGTACGGATAGTCCATGTTCGGTAGCCAATTCATAATGATCGCAACCCGTGTTGTCCATCAATAGCGTGATTTCCGTCATATGAGAAATCCTCCTATTTGCGTACTACTGTCCCCGCTTGCTGTTCGTAATACTGAATCAGACCACCGTGATCGTCAGCTCCATGTCCCTGTGCCTGTAACGTTTTCATCATTTCGATGATGATTTCGCTTAACGGCACGGGAGCCTCATAGGTCTTTGCAGCTGCGAGAACATTGGCCAGGTCCTTGATATGTAGTTCAATTCGGAATCCCGGTTTATAATCTCCTTCCAATACCATTGGAGCTTTTGCTTCAAGTACGGTTGAACCAGCGAGACCCTTGCGTACTGCTTGAAAAACGACTTCGGCATTCACCCCCGCTTTTGCGGCCAAGGTTAACGCTTCACTCATTCCGGCGATATTTGCCGCCACCATGATCTGGTTGGACAGCTTTGCGATATTGCCGCTTCCAATATCGCCGACACGCATAACACTGCTTCCCATCTTGGCAAGCAGGTCTTTGACTGCATCAAAAGCTTCCTGTCTGCCCCCGACCATAATCGCCAGTGTTCCGTCGATTGCCTTCGGTTCTCCCCCGCTTACCGGTGCATCGAGTAACGCAGAACCGGCTGCTTCGACTTTCTTCGACAAGGCAATCGAAACTGTCGGGTCGATCGAACTCATGTCGACGATGATGCTGTCCTTTTGAAGGCCTTCGAGAATTCCTTTCGGACCGGCAACTGCAGATTCGACGTGCGGCGAATTGGGCAGCATGGTAATGATAATTTTACACCGTGATGCTACTTCGGCATTTGAAGTAGCCGCAACAGCTCCGTCAGCAACTAATTCCTCAACGCTTTTTGAAACGATATCGTAGACAACGAGCGAATACCCGGCCTTTATAAGGTTTTTTGCCATGGGCTTTCCCATGATTCCCAGTCCGATAAACCCAATGTCCATGTGTTGTTTCCTCCTACGCTATGTGATAAGTAAGCAAACCTATTCTGCAATGGCGTTGGCGGTTAATCCGTACTTCTGCAGTCACCACTGCCTTCATGTTCCTAGCATACGCATTGACAGCATTGTTGTCCATCGGTTTGATGGGCTCGATATTACTTAGGCAAACTAAAAGCCCTTCTATTTCCAACTAGTTTGCAGACGTTCGCTTCCTACGCTGTTTTTTCACCGGCACGGGCGTCACGCGTTCCAATAGCTCGACAATCTGGTCTACTAGATCGCGGTTATCGATATCGACGATATAGTGTTCTTTCGCTCCCTGATAAGGAAATCCCGTTTCTGATTCTTCCATCATGTTTTTTAAGCATTCCGCTTCTTTTACGAAGACGGTGTTGTCACATACAAGAAGCAACGGCTTTTCATTGATATAGACCATATACTCGCCGAACATTTTCAAGTACCGGACATGGTAGTCTTCATCGAA
>JAAYDK010000008.1 GCA_012729295.1 Spirochaetales bacterium
GATTTCGCTATTGCTTCTTCCCTTCCACACCTCGCGGTGTGAAACTTGCAAGTCGCTATCGGGTTCGTCGGCAACTACGCCCCTTGGGATTTTCACCCAAGATTGATGACATGCCCGTCATACTAAAGGAAGGGCCTTTTTAGGCCCTTCCAAATCGCTCGTTAACTGCTGAGAAGTTCACATTTAACGTTTGTATACTTTTCGTTCCTGATACGTGGTATGCAGCAGGTGGTGAGATTTTTCCGATAACGGCTCACCAAGGAAATCTTTATAAATCTCAAGGATTTCTGGATTCTGGTGCGAGCAGCGATACGTACTCTTCTCGTCATCCTTATAGAGGCCGGCGATACGCTTGTTGCGAATGTCGTCGGTTGTCGAGTAGGGCTGGCCGCCACCGGCGATACAACCACCGCGACAAGCCATGACTTCGATAAAGTGGTACGGAGGTTCTTTACCCATTACGCGAGCTTCGCGAATTTCTTCGAGGAGAGACGAAACGTTTGCCATGCCGTGGGCAACGGCGACTTTCACTTTCGTTCCCTTGATATCGACCTCTCCGGTACGAATACCATCCATTCCGCGAACCGCCTCTACATTGACGTTCGCAAGCTCTTCACCGGTAATCAAATGGTATGCTGTTCTGATAGCAGCTTCCATAACGCCCCCGGTGTTTCCGAAAATCGTACCGGCTCCTGCGTACATCCCGATCGGGCTGTCGGCATCTTCTTCGTCCAAAGAAAGGAAATCGACACCGGATGCTTTAATCAACCGCGCAAATTCACGAGTCGTGAGTACCAGGTCGACGTCGGAATATCCGGAAGCCTTCATGTTCTCATCTCTCGATCGCTCAAATTTCTTTGCGGTACACGGCATAATTGCCACAGAATAGATCGTAGCGGGATCGATATTCTCTTTCTGAGCATAATACGTCTTGGTAATCGCACCCTGCATCATCATCGGGCTCTTTGCAGTAGAAAAATTCGGAATCATGTCGGGATAGTACTTTTCCATATAGTCGGTCCACGCAGGACAACAGCTGGTAATCTGCGGAATCGCACCGGTTCCTTTGGTAAGACGGTTCACCAATTCAGAGCCTTCTTCCATGATCGTCAGGTCTGCAGAGAAGTTCGTATCGAATACCTTATCAGCACCTAACTTCCTTAATGCAGCATAAATCTTGTTCGTAGTTATCGTCCCTGCGGGAAGATTGAATGCTTCACCAAGTGCTACGCGCACCGCGGGAGCAATCTGAACGACCACATGCTTGTCGGGATTGGAAACGGCGCGGACAAAATCCTGCGTCTCGTCTTTTTCGAAAATGGCTCCGACCGGGCAGTGGGCGCTGCACTGTCCACACTTGATACAGGGACTGTCGTTGAGAGGAAGACACGCTGCGGGAGAAATAACGGTCTTGTCTCCCCGCCCGATGAATTCCAGCGCATATACACCCTGCATCTTTTGACAGACTTGTACACAGCGACCGCATTTGATGCACTTGCTCGGATCGAGCACGATCGAAGTTGTACTGGTGTCTCGTGGCAAATCGACGAGTCTTACTTCGTACGGTTGCTCGCGAATACCGAATTCTGCAGCAAAACGCTGTAATTCGCACGTTCCATTTCTTCCGCAGGTAAGACACGAACTCGGATGTGTCGAGAGAATCAGCTCCAAAACGGTTTTACGAATCTGATACAACTCGGCATCATGAGTAATGATGCTCATGTTCTCCTGTACGGGGGTAGCGCATGCACGAAGCAGCTTTGGTGAATTTTCTTGCTTTACGACACACAATCCGCACGCTGCCCAAGCCGGTAGATCAGGATGGTAGCAGAGCGTCGGGATGTTGATATTCACTTTCTTGGCTGCGGCAAGGATATTGGCACCCGACTCAATCTCAACCGGCATGCCGTTTACTTTCATATGAACGATACTCAATTGGTTCCTCCTCATCGGCCAAGATCCTAATGGACCTCGACAGCTCCAAATTTACAGGTTTCAAGACAGACTCCGCATTTGATACAGAGACTAGGATCGATCTTGTGCGGGGCACGCCGTTCGCCGCTGATGGCCTGGACTGGACACTTGCGGGCGCAAGCGGTACATCCGATACACTTGTCGACATTAATAGAGTAAGTTATCAGGCTCTTACACTTACCTGCGGGACATTTCTTCTCGACTATATGGGCAAGATATTCGTCTTTAAAATACTTGACGGTCGAGAGAATCGGGTTTGGTGCGGTTTGTCCGAGTGCGCACAAGGAAGCTTTTTTCATCGCGTTACCGATCTCGGCCATCTTATCCAGATCATCGAGAGTTCCGTCGCCCTTCGTAATCTTTTCAAGAATATTGGATAATGAACGGCCTCCAACACGGCACGGGGCACATTTTCCACAGGATTCGTCGACAGTGAAATTCAGATAGAATTTTGCAACATCAACAATACAGTCGTCTTCGTCCATGACGATCATTCCGCCCGAACCCATCATCGAGCCCAGTTTTACCAACGAACCGAAGTCGATCGGTGTATCGAGATAATCTTTGGTAATGACACCGCCGGAAGGTCCGCCTGTCTGGACTGCTTTAAACTCTTTGTCATTGGCAATACCACCGCCGATATCATAAATAATCTCGCGTAGCGTAGTTCCCATCGGAACTTCGACCAAGCCGGAGTTGCGAATCTTACCCGTGAGAGCAAACACCTTGGTTCCGTGAGAATCGGGTGTACCGATTCGTTCGAACCAAGCTCCGCCTTTCAGGATGATTATTGGAATATTTGCCCAAGTCTCGACATTATTGATAACGGTGGGATGGCTCCACAGACCGCGTACTGCAGGGAACGGAGGTCTCGGGACAGGCATGCCTCTGTGACCTTCGATCGATGCAAGCAGTGCAGTTTCTTCTCCACACACGAACGCTCCCGCCCCGAGTCTGATTTCGATATCGAAATCGAATCCAGAACCAAGAATATTTTTACCGAGCAAACCATAATCACGTGCTTGTTTCATGGCAATCTCGAGCCGTTTAATTGCTAAAGGATACTCAGCGCGGATATAGATGATTCCATGATTCGCACCGATGGTATGGCCGGCAATGGTCATTGCTTCCAATACCGAGTGCGGATCTCCTTCTAGTGTAGAACGGTCCATGTATGCACCGGGGTCTCCCTCGTCTGCATTACATACGATAAACTTATCGTCAGATTCGACTTGTTTTGAAAAATTCCATTTCATCCAAGTCGGGAATCCTGCACCGCCGCGACCGCGAAGCCCCGCTATCTTAAGCTCGTTAATAACATCGTCCTCAGTCATTTCGAAAAGTACTTTTTCGAGAGCTCCATAGCCTTCTCGCGCGATATATTCATCGATGTTTTCGGGATCAATGAAACCGCAGTTGCGTAGTACGATACGGAATTGCTTCTGGTAGAATTTGATATCTTCTACTTTTGCATGTTTCTTACTCGAATCCTTATCATACAGCAAACGTTTGACTTCACGGCCTTTTACGATATGTTCCGAAACCAATTCTTTTGCATCTTCTGGTTTTACACGAACATAGAAAGAATCTTCGGGAAGAATCTTTACGATCGGGCCCTGCTCGCAAAAGCCGAAACAACCGGTTTTAACCACCTGCACGTCTTTGGAGACGCCCTGAGCCTGGCACTCCGCCACCAATGCGTCATATATCGCCGAAGCCTTACTCGATTCACAGGCGGTACCGCCACATACCAAGATGTAGTTCCTGAATGCCATTATTTGCCCCCGTCTTTGATGATGTCGGCTGAAGGACGATCAAAGACATGATCCGAGACCATCTGTTTTCCGACAATATGTTCATCCACAATCCGCTTTACTACGGATGCATCCACTTTTCCGTAAATAACCGGAGGCATGCCCGGAGAGATTACTTCGACGGTTGGCTCGACATAGCACAAGCCCATACACCCGGTTTGGGTAACGATAACGTTATCCAGATGTCTGCTGTCAAGTTCTCGGAGAAAAGTATCCAACACCACTTTGCCTCCTGCCGCGATTCCGCACGTCCCCATCCCGACAATAATGTGGGTATCGCGATCCGAGACGTCGCGCTTCTTGATCTCTACTTTTTTCTTATCGCGAAGCTTCCTCAATTCCTCCAATGTCATTTTAGCCATTTGAGCCTCCTCGTATTGGGGCATGCACGTTATGCATGATCTTTAATTTCAACAAGCGCAGTCTCTTGTGACTGCAGAAACTGTTTTAGCAGATTCAACGATCCGCTTGAATGCAATTCTCCCAAAGCCTCTACCAGTTCGGTTCTGGAAATCTGGTACGAATCCCGATTCCCCGCGAATGTTATTGCACGATCGACTTCCAGTTCGAAGCTTCCCGTATAGGACATCAGCGCCAATACCGTTGCTGCTATATCTCCTAGGGGAGGACAATCGACATGCTTCAGCACAAAAGAAGCATCTACAACGGTTCCCCTACCCGGTTTCGATTCGATTGCAAACGAACCCCCGACTGTTTCGGCCGCCTGAATCAAAAAAGGGATGCCCAAACCTACCCTCCTACGGGTATGTTTTTCTCCGTCGGTGTAAAACGGGTCACATGCTTTCTTTAGAACGACAGCATCCATTCCTTTCCCATTGTCAGTGACCGAAAACCGAATCGTATCTTCATCCTCCTCTATCGCGAGTCGGATGATGGTCGAACCGGCTTCAATCGAATTCTGTACTATATCGGAAATGAAATCGCATAAAGTCGCGTGCACGGAACTACTCCGTCAGTTAAACTTGGCGATGATACCAGGCACTTGGTCCTTTGTAACTTTCCCGAACACTTCTTTGCCGATGGTCATTACCGGAGCTAATCCACAACAACCGACACACCGCACACCTTCGATTGAGAATTTTCCGTCGCTGGTCGTCTCTCCGAGCTTGATTCCCAGTAGATGGTCTACTTCATCGACAAGTGCTTCGCTACCCTTAAGATAACAAGCTGTTCCCAAGCACACCTGAATATTATGTTCTCCTGGCTTGGCCAGCTTGAAAAAGTGATAGAATGAAAGGACGCCATATATAGTCGCCAACGGAGTGTTGGTTAATTCGGCCACTTTTTCAGCAGATTCACGAGATACATACCTAAACTCTTCCTGTACCCGATGAAGAATCATGATTAGATTACCGGGTTTGCTCTTCCACTCTTCGATGAATGCCATCAACTCATCGGAGAATGCCTGCGATTTGATTGAATCAGACATGGAACCTCCAGCTCTTGTGTATTCGTTCACATATACTATAGACCAAGCATAAAAAGTTCAATACATTCCAGTGAAAATAAGGTTGCATAATGTGATATATTACCTTTAATATGTATGTATATTGATATGATGCTTTAATTATTGTAACATCGTTCACATTAAAA
>JAAYDK010000009.1 GCA_012729295.1 Spirochaetales bacterium
ACTCGACTGCCGAACAATTCAACATCGTGATGAAAGACCGCGAGGTGAATATCAAATACTTGTCCGGCGGTAACGCGCAGAAGGTCATGCTCGGACGCTGGCTGTTGGCCAACGTTAAGCTGTTGTTCCTTAACGGTCCGACAGTCGGAGTCGACATCGGTGCCAAGTTTGAAATTTATGAGAAGCTACGGGTTTTGAGCGAACAAGGAATGATGCTGGTAATCATCTCAGACGATGTTCCCGAGCTAGCTCTCAATTGCAGTCGGATCATCGTTCTTCACAAAGGAGCAGTCGTGAAGGAACTTAAGGACGAACAATTAACCGAAGACTCGATTAATGCCGCACTGGCATCGTTGATGTAGGAGAAGTGAGCATTATGGAAGTATCGTTTGGCAAAAAAATACTCGGCCGCCATGAGACAAATCTCGCATTGATTCTGATTGTGCTGTCGGTTGTCGTATCGTTGATTAATCCTGCCTATTTCAGCACAGCAAACCTATTCAAGATTCTTAAGAGCAGTGTCGAAATGGGTATTTTTGCCATCGCGTTTCTGGTCATCCTGATTCTCGGCGGAATCGATATGTCGTTTCCCGCAATCGCTTCCGCATCGATGTACATCACGATAAAGTTGCTCATCAGCGGGAATTCCGAGGTCCCGCTGATCGTACCTTTTCTGATCGCGATGGCAATCGGTGCAGCTCTCGGGGCATTAAACGGAGTATTCATCGGTATCATGGGATTGCCCACGCTGATTGTTACGCTCGGTACGATGAGTATCATCAAGGGAGCGTTGCTGGTGTTCGTCGGTAAGAACTGGATTACTCAGCTGCCGAATGTCCTTATCGAGTTTTCGCGTTCCAATCTGCTTGCCAGTGTCGGAGATACGGGCGAGTCGATAGGACTACATAGTTCGGTTATCATACTGCTGGTGGTCGCACTGATTGTCTGGGCGTTGCTGCGCTATACTTGGTTCGGCCGAAGCATCTACGCAATCGGAACGAACCAGATAGCAGCAGAACGCGATGGAATTGCCTGCAAGAAGACCAAATTCATAGCATGCATACTCTCGGGAGTACTTGCAGCGCTGGCCGGCTTGATTCACTGCTCGCTGGTGCGGGTCGCCAATCCCTTTGATATATTCGGAACCGAATTGAACGTCATCGCAGCGGTCGTACTCGGCGGGGCAAGCCTTACCGGTGGTGCGGGAACAGTCGGCGGTACCTTATTGGGTGTCTTCTTGATCAACATCATCAACAACAGCCTGATTCTCATGGGCATACACTCGTATTGGCAGAAATTCGTGGTCGGTCTGATTGTCATCCTCAGTACGGTATTTACGGCCAACCGTGATGCTCTGCGGCAGATGCTGAGACGAAATGTGACCAGTTCGATGGAGACGACATAATCATGCGAAAGATAGCTGCCTTTTTTAACAATGAGTTCGCCCGGTTGTTGACCATCACGGTTGGAATATTCGTGTTGATGACCGCCCTCAGACCCTCGACATTTCTAACTTCGAGGAATCTGATTTCCATGTCGTTTCAGATGCCAGAGATGGGGATGCTTTCTCTAGCCATTACGCTGGCATTCATTACCGGCGGTATGGACTTGTCGCTTGTCGGTATTTCGAATCTTTCGGGAATCTGTGCCGGTTTGGTCATGTCGTCGATGCTTGCGAATGCTGCCAACGAAACGCAGGTCGTACTGCTGATCGTCTTGGCGGTAGTAGTAGCAGCAGTAGTCGGAGTAATCTGTGGTGCGTTCAACGGTATGCTTATCAGCGCTCTACGCGTTACGCCGATATTGGCAACGCTAGGAACGATGCAGCTCTATACCGGTATCGCGCTTATTATCACAAAGGGTTCTGCGGTAGTAGGTTTGCCTGATCAGTTTTCGGTAATCGGCCAAGGTTCGCTCGGGTTCTTCCCGATACCGATGCTGATTTTTCTTGTCAGCGCCGTTCTTGTCCAGTTCATGCTGAACAAGACCAAGACGGGCATCGAGTCCCGTCTGATCGGAACCAACGAAAAAGCAGCGCGCTACTCGGGTATATCGGTAGCGAAGACTAAGCTTATATCATACATGACCGGCGGACTGCTTGCGGCTGTCGGCGGTCTGATCATGATGTCGAGGGTCAACTCGGCCAAGGCCGACTTCGGTTCTTCATACACGATGCAGACGATCCTCATCGCTGTTCTTGGCGGAGTAAGTCCATCGGGCGGGAAGGGGAAGGTTGTCGGAGTCGTGCTTGCTGTCTGTACGTTGCAATTCTTATCAAGTGGATTCAACATGCTCAGGATGAGCCAGTATGCGAAGGAATTGGTCTGGGGGATTTTGCTGATTCTGCTTGTGGCCATGCTTGTGTTCGGCGAACGCAAGGAGAGCACATGATGAATGCAGATTATACGAGAAAGCAATTATGTTATCAAAAAATTATCAATGGTGAAGGCTTTGGCCTTAATGCTAATATTACGTATCGCAATCAGAAGGAATCGATACCATGGGAATAACCATTAAGGATGTGGCCAAGCTGGCCAAAGTCTCCACGATGACCGTATCGCGGGTAGTAAACAATACCGGGACGATTGCAGTCGAAACCCGTAAACGAGTGCTGGATGCAATCGATACGCTCCATTACAAACCGAATACGATTGCACGAACACTCGTGGCTCAGAAGAGCAGGATCATTTCGCTGATTGTGCCCGATATCGCCAACCCGTTCTTCTCGGAATTGATCAAGCACGCCGAAGCCGAAGCGAAGCGTTTCGGTTACAACTTGTTTATCGGAGATGCCGGATGGGATATTACCAACGAACGGGAATTTATCGATTCCTCGATCGGCAGGATGTCCGACGGAGTGATTCTCGTGACGCCGAGACTTCCCGACGAGGAACTTCAGGCGCTCAGCGCGGCGATTCCGCTGGTTGTGGTGGACCGTTCGATGGCTCAGACAAAGGTTATGGATGTGTATGTAGACAACTACGACGGAGCATTCGAAGCGACCGAATTTCTTATCGAGGCGGGGCATGAGCGCATCGGGTATATCCGCGGATGGGAAGATGTGCTGAATACCAAGCGAAGAGAGCAAGGCTATGCCGATGCGTTGAAAAAGCACGGCATTCCCTATCGTCCCGAGTTGATTCAGGTCGGTGATTACCGCGAGCAGAGCGGTTATAACGCATTTCGGTATTTTATAGAACTAAGCGAACGGCCTACTGCGGTATTCGCATCGAACGACATGATGGCTTATGGATTTATCAGCGCTTGTATCCAAAACGGAGTGAGAATCCCTTACGATATCTCGGTCATGGGGTTCGATGATATCACGCTGTTTTTCGAGCATGTTCCGCGGTTGTCTACCGTATCGCATCCGCGTATCCCGATGATTCGCAAAGCAGTGGATATGCTGCTCGGGTTACCTGCAGACGAGATATCCAAGTTCGATGCCGAACTCCATACCGAACTGGTCATCCGTGATTCGGTAAGCCGTTTGGACTAGAAAGAGAAGGAGTCAACGATGAATAGTCAGTTTTCAACCGTATTTAATCATAAGAAGCCGATTATCGGGATGGTGCATGTGAAGGCGCTTCCCGGGACCCCGCTGTATGACCGTACAGGCGGAATGCAGCACATAATCGATGCAGCATTACGCGACGTGGAGATTCTGGATGCCGCGGGCATAGACGGCATCCAGTTGGAAAACCAATGGGACCGGCCGTTCATGCGTGAAGCTGAATTGGGTCCCGAAACCGTCAGCTGTCTTACCTATATCGTTGCATTAGCCCAACGAGCGACAAAGTTGCCGATGGGCATGCAGGTGCATATCAACGGTTGCGTACAGGCTATGGCGATTGCCAAGGCTACCGGATGCCGGTGGATTCGCGCTTTCGAACTGGCCAATGCCTATATCTCCAACTCCGGCTACATCGAGGCTGCCGGGCCGCGTCTGATGCGCTACCGAAGGGAAATCGATGCAGAGGATGTGATGGTGTTCGGTGATTTCCATGTAAAACACGGCAGTCATGCGCTGACTGCAGATCGGGCATTGGCCGATCAGGCTCATGATATCCAGGAGTTTTTAGCCGAAGCTGCGATCATCACCGGGGTAGCCACGGGTTCGGCTCCCGATGCGGCAACCTGCGAAGCAGTGCGTTCGCACCTATCGATTCCTTTGCTGATCGGTAGCGGTCTATCGGTAAAGAATCTGGGCCAGTTATGGCCGGCAGCCGACGGGGCCATTGTCGGCTCTTCGTTTAAGAAAGAAGGAGATCTCGCCAATCCCATTGATCGTGAACTGGTAATGCAGTTTATCGAGAAAGCCCGGGAACTTGAATAAATTATTACATCATAAGGAGCGTTGCATATGAAGATTGTAGATTTGAACGTACACGAATTAAGCGCCGAAAGCTTTGCAGGTTATGGGAAGTTTCTTGATTCGGCATTAGTCAAACCTGATGCCGAAGAGAGCGACTTTGCCTTCTATTATAATCTTATGGAAGCCGATTTCCATGATCCTGTGGCGATCTCGATTGTTGAATCGAAGCTTCAGGAGGATTTGTACGGTAATTCGCTGGAGACGCACTTCGAGACTCCCGAAGTATTGATTCCGCTAGATGGCACGATTTACCTCGTGCTGACCAAATCGGAAGCAGCTGATATGAAAAAGCCCGATTTGAATAGTGCGAAGGCCTTTGTCGTGAAACCGGGTCAGGCTGTCTTATTACCGCCTGGAATCTGGCACAGAGCGCCGTTGTCGTTGGACAAACCGGTAAAGACCTGCTGTCTGGTGAGAAAGGGAACTCCTCAGGACAACATCACTTTTTACTTGAAAGATTCGTATGATCTACGCTTCAGAGTAGTGCGGTAACCGGGGGAGAAGAAGATGATGATGGATGTAGTAGCATTAGGAGAACTGGCAGTCGATTATTACGCTGTGGTGCCGAAGTTGCCCAAGGAAGATGAAAAAACTACGGCGACTGAGTATAAGATTATGCCGGGCGGGGTAGCAGGGAACGTATTGACCCAGACGGCAAGGTTGGGTTTGAAATCGGGTTGGATCGGTAAATTAGGCGATGATGATTCGGGGAATATTCTCAGAAGCGAATTTGCCAAGGATGCGGTGGACTATTCGCATGCCGAGATGATTACAGACAAGCATTCGATGTTTACCTGGATTACCGTCGATGCTCAAGGCGATCGCTCGATTATCATGTTTCCCAATGTCCTATCTGAGTTCACTGCGCACGATGTGGTAAGCAAGCACGCCGAATACATACGAAGTAGCAAGGTATTGCAGGCTGAGGCGTGCGTGCTCCCGCTGAGTATCATGCTTGCCGGCTTACAAATCGCCAGGCAAGCACATGTGATGACGGTCTTTGATCTAGATGTGGCTCCCAGTGAAATCGAGCGTTCGAATCTGGGAACGCAAGCTGAATTGAAAGAGATTCTGTCATTGGTGGATGTATTGATTCCCTGCAAGCGCGCTGCTCAGGAATTAATCGGTTCCGAAGATTTCGTAAAGCAAGGATCAAAGCTTTTACAATTCGGAGCAAGGGTAGCTGCGGTTACCTTGGGTTCGAAGGGTTGTATGGTGTTGGACAAACATGAGCAGCACGTGGTTCCTGCTGTTGATGTAGGCAAGATAGTAGACACCACCGGAGCAGGTGATGCGTTTCATGGCGGGATGATTTATGCATTGCTGAACAAGATGCCGCTTAAACAGGCTGGCTTGTTCGCCAATGCGTGCGGTGGTATGTGCTGTACTGCCATCGGGGCGCGTTCGATGGGTACGTTAGCTCAAA
>JAAYDK010000063.1 GCA_012729295.1 Spirochaetales bacterium
CGTATTTGCAATTCTCGCAAGAATCGTTTGATCGGTCAATTTATCAAAAGCTTTGCTGTAAAGCCTCCAATCCTCAACTTTCGTAATAACTTGGGCAAGGGCATCCTGCGTGGTCAGTTCATCTATCGCATCTGCTGCTTCTATCCCTCTGTGTGTTACGTTGTAGACATACAACTCCTGCGCAAGCGCGGGGTCATTCAATCTTTCTATCGCGCTTTTGCGAACCGCCCAATGTTGATCGTTTTTCGCAATCGCAATTAGTTCAGTTTGATCCGTTAATGACGAAATATCCTTCTGACGAAGCTCGATAAACCTTTCATTCGCCGCATTCTTAACAGCCCCGGTGCGATCATATTCGTGATGGATTGCAATACTGGCAACCACCTGTATATTGGTCAACTTTCTAATCGCTATCGCTCGCGCGTAGCCCCATATATCGCTCTTTGCGATTTCTTCCAGCATTTTCTGATCAGTTATCTTACGAACGGCATCTTCCGCTTTCTTCGTATTATCACTTCGCCACGCCGGTTTGAACAACCCCATCTTGACACCTCCGATTTCGTAAACTTTGCTGTACTGTTTACACACAGAACACCCACACTTATATACCGACCAGCTTACACTTCCTCAATCCAGTATGTAATGGATATTGTATTAAGCTCGGTATTGCTCATTTTCATTCGTTCATTTTGCAGCATCTCTTTTGCTTTTTCTTCTGCCTCGGTGTAGGTGCCTGAAAAAAGCAGTTTTGTTTGCAGATAGCTGTAATAGTCCGAGTCATCCGAGACATAGTCGGGCGCATCGCACGCGCTTCCTATCGTGATACTATACGTCTTGCGCGGTTCCGTTGTTTTAGCTGTCATTTGCCTTTCCTCCTAAATTACCATCCGTGTGTATATGTGCTTGCCGAGCCGAATACAATCTTTGCATTTGGGCAGTTAGAAAACGGCTCGTTTCCGATGATTGGGCGCATAAATTGATAGCTGATGTATACCTTCTCCAAAAGCGGGCAGTTGCAAAACGCACCGTCCTCAACAACGATGCCGCCGGAGAAGGAACGAATCTCGATTGTCTTCAGATTTGCACAACTATCAAAAGCCCCGGCGTGTATCGTCACTGTTTCACGCTCTTTACAGCCGTACAACAAATTCTCAAGCCTTTGGCAGCCGGTGAAGCAGCCCTTGAGGAAATGCGGCATGTAATTCAAAGTAAGTCCGCGATATTCTTCGTCAGCATAACGTACCGGCGCTCTTTTGTTTCCCGTAGCGATAAAGCCGTGTTTTAGAAGTCGCTCAATATCAATTTTTTCAAGCCTCGGCTTCTTTGAAAATAATCCCATGATAACCTCCTTGCATTAGCCATACCTTTACTCTCTCACAAAAATATTTAACTAATCCTCTTGGTAGGTAGAATACCACAACTCCCCAATTTTCAGATTCATCACCTATCCCTCAAACTTTTTTTCACATACTATCCTTGCAACTCCTTTTTTAACCTATCCATTATTAAAGCCTCACGAGCTTCTAAAAATTCTGGGAAGTTTGTAAATGCAAGATCAACGCCAGCGGGTATCAAATGTTTCTGCCGATATGCAGTCTTTGCCTCTTCTGTAGGCAAATTATCCTCAAACCACATCTTGAAATCCTTGTTGGTCTTTGATGTATTATCCAGTCCCTCAAGTAATTGAAGGTTTCCTATGTAGTTGAAGTTTTCCAGGAATTCCGTAATTCTGTCTGAAAAAATTCCCATCTTGCGAAGCTTACGCTCTGTGAACTCGGCTTTGGGGAAAATGTGATCAATATGAAATAGATTGTGCAAGTCTGCCCAAGGGTAGAGAACTGACATTACCGTCAGCGTATCACCCTGCCCATATTTAAGATAAAGCAGATTTTCAATGTCAGCATCCGTGAATTCATGCGTTCTGTTTGTTCCTTTAAACCGCTCAATTATCTGTTCAAGGGGAAAGACTGAACCGTCACTTTTAGCGATGATCTCCCTGATGGGACGCAGGACACCATCTGGTTGGGAGCTGAACACACGCTTCAGCATGGCA
>JAAYDK010000064.1 GCA_012729295.1 Spirochaetales bacterium
ATTGAATTCACCTGATAACGACGCTCGCGCATCCCGAGACTACCGATTAATGGAACATAACAGGTTTCGGAGGCTGTTTCTGAATAGTCGATTTCCAAAGCTGTTCGATATATCGTATCCCCCCAACCGATTCCGACAAATTTTTTACCCGAAAATATTTCGGGAAGGATGTTTGCAGCCGCGATTGCTATATCTTGCGACCTACGCTCGCGCTCCGATCCGTTTTTCATCATCTGACTTGCGATAAAGACTCTTCGTAATCCTAATAATTTTGCCAATCGGGATTCTAAATCATGTTTCTCGGACGCAGGACGTAAGATCTGTACGCGGACGATTCCTTCCTGTTCTGCCTTGGACAAAGCACGAGAGACCTGAGGTCTCGAAATCCCCAGCCGCTGCGAGATTTCCTGCTGGGTAAGGCGTTCGTTATAATACATGACAGCTAGCTGATAGAGAAACTCACGATCGTTTGTCATAGGAATCTAACCTCGCAGTACACGATCCAGTGCGTGCACCAGTTCGGTCGGTTTTTCGTGCTGGAACAGATTGCGCCCGAATGCAAAACCCTTGCACCCTGATTGAACAACAGATTTGGCAACGGAGACGATATCTGCGTCTTTCGGTCCGCCTGCAAGGATAATGGGTACGGGACATCCTTCGACAACCGAAGCAAAATCATCGCAATAAAAAGCTTTTACTACATCGGCTCCGATTTCAGCAGCGATTCTGGCCCCGTTACGAACCACAGCAGTATCATTGTTTTTCGTATAATCGGCAGAGAGCACTTCCATAATCACCGGGATGGCGTAGTCGTGAAACAATTCGGCAGTCCGGGCTGCTTCGATCATCGATTCCTTATCGTGTTCGCCATGCAGGACAAGCATGATCAGTATGGCGTCTGCTCCGGCTTGTAATGCCTGTTTCGGAGAAACCATGACCGAATGGTGATCGCAGAATGTGGTTCCCATAAGTGTTCCGCCCAATGATGCCCTCATAATGAGCTTCTTTCTGTTAACCGTTTCTCTATCAAGCAATTTAAAGACACCCGGATTTAGGATGAATGCATCGAGTTCGCTTGCGTGTAGCTTCTTTATCGTAGCTATCGGATCGACTAATCCTTCCATCACCCCATAAATCTGAGGATGATCAAGCGCAGCAGAGAATAAGGTTCCTCTGTTCTCAAATAATCGTTCGGTATTACGAGCTAAGCCGTTCATGAGAGCCTCCTACTTTGAACATTTGTTCATCACATCTGTTCAAAGTGAGTGTACGCAAAGAATGCCTTGATGTCAATACGGTATTCTGGCAATTTGATATATTAGCGTCTTGCACAGAGGGACCAACTTGACCAATAGATAATTATATTTTTTTAAATCAATAAATTAACTAATATTTTTCACAGATATCTTATGGAAAGGATGCTTGACACGCGCCATGTAAGATTGAACAATGCATCATCATGAACCAACAAGCACCAGTTGCTATTTTGCATAATGCAATCTCCGATGGATCGCCGGAAGACGTACTTGATAACCTAAGACAAGCGCAATGGATAGGTGAAGAACTACAATCGGCAGGATATTGTATCGAACTTGTTCCTTTTTCACTGCAGGCCATACTTCAACTAGCCAATAGACCACCAAAACTACGGCCGACCGTATGTAATCTAGTCGATTCGGCACCCGGCCAGGAATCGCTGTGCTACCTCAGTGCTGGGCTGTTAGAGCACGCCGGACTAAAGTATACCGGGTGTACGCTCGAAGCTCTTTATACTACCACTAACAAAATTCTGACTAAACAATTATTGCATTCACGTACTATCAAGACTCCCCAATGGGTCGGCAATACGTCGATGACACTCGGTGTCGATTGGCTGAGCAATCCAGTATTCCTGCTCAAGCCGACCAGTGAAGACGCCTCCATCGGACTGGATGATACTGCTCTGGTCTCGGTTTCTGATGAAACTGCCTTATCTGAAATCGTAATGAATAAACAACACGCAACAGGTAAGGAATACTTTGCCGAACGGTATATCGACGGACGTGAATTTACTGTCTGCATATTTGAAGATCACGATACTATTCACGTGTTTGACCCGTACGAATGGGTATTTCAGGGTTATGAAGAAAATCATATGGCAAAAATCATCACCTATGATGCAAAATGGAGCGAGCAGTCGTTTGGATTTAGCCACATTACTGCAAAATATGATTTTCAGCCGGACGAGAGCATATTGCTCGACCGGTTGGTTGAAATCGCCCTCGAATGCTGGCGATTTTGTAAGTTAACGGGTTATGCAAGGGTAGATTTTCGCATCGATCAAAACGGAGAACCGTGGGTATTGGAAATCAACGGGAATCCAAGCTTCTACGGATTTTATCATTGTGCAAAAAAAGCAGGCATTGCGTTTTTATCTGTCTTAAAATCCATTCTCGATGCAGCCGTTTCGCGGTCATAGATATTTATCGACCCAAACCAGTTGTTCTAACTCGTAACCACTGTTCGAATACAGCTGCTGCGCTGCACTATTGCGCGGATGGGTTACCATTGCCATGTACACGCAGCCTATCGATACCGCCCATTGTTCTATGAAGGTCAGCATAGCCGAAGCAATATGTTCGTGGCGATGGTTTTGAGCAACGTACAATTCGTTCAGCCACAGATAGTCGCCCCCGCATTCCAGACCGCAGCAGATATTGCCGAACGCACACGCGACAGGTTTTTCGTTTTCGTCATACGCGGCGAACAACACGGCATTGCTGCCTTGTTTCATCGCATTGTGCAGCATTGCCTTTACAAAAGTCGAATCATGCTCGTACCCGATAAATCGCATTTGCTCGACTAAGAGCCCGGCAAGACCATCCAAGTCCCGTATATCCATCGTATTGCGATACCAAACAATCTCGTGTGCCATTATTGCCGCCTGTATCATGTAGTATATATCATAGGACACATCTTGAAATACAAGAATTCAAGGAGCATAGAAACGAAGATCATACCAACGTGTCATAAATCTCGACAAACCCTCTGGCGCTCCAACAACATACGGAGGTTATCATGGTAAAGAGATTCCTGTATTCAATGCACAGAACGTGTACAATCCTTACACATGTGATAGGTAATGACTATTTGATCAGTTTCCGGTAATACTCATTAATTTCGGGATTTTCAGCGGTAACATCAATAGTTGTTCCATCCATTTCAACTAGTATGGTTCCATTCATCCAGGTTGCCAGAGGAGTACAGCCAACGTCTACGAAACGCTTGTAGAGAACCAGATTCATGACAATATTTCCCATCATGACGGCGGCTTTCGGACTCGTTGCCTGCACCCAAGCCTTACTACTTGAAGTATCATGTCCGTGATGATTAACTTTTAGTAAATCACAGTCCAGAATTTGCGGAGGTACTGATTCAATGACAGCATTCTCTGCAACTTTGTACAAGTCTCCACAGAATAAGGCTGAATTATCTCCATGTTCGAACCTGAGGCATAGCGAGTTGTTATTCATGTTTATCATAGCTGCATCAGAATCCTGAACAGGTAGTGAATCAAGTTGTTGCCGACTAGGATATAGTACCTTGATTGTTACATCTCCGATTTCTATAACATCACCTGCTGAAATCAGATGAATCGGTACATTATGATTTTTCAAGAGATCAATAACCCAGGTTTCATTCGTGGAACAAAATCCATTCCAATAAAAGTCTCCGATCGGGAAATTATTAAGGACGCTTCTTAATCCTCCATAGTGGTCACTATGAACGTGCGAAAGTATCATCTTGTCTATCCGGGTTATGCCCAGTTCTTTGAGATTCTGAACCAGATAGCTTGAGACTCCCGAGATACCGGAATCCAGCAACATTACTTCACCGTTTGGGAAGGTTATAAGAGTGCAATCTCCCCATTTCTGTCCTAATTTGCCTAATTCCGGAAAATCGAAGAATCTAAAAGTAAGGTTTCCCGAACCTGTTGCAAATAAAAAACTTATCGAACAGATTATAATGATAATTGTACATACCGTTCTTCTTATAGTCATTCTTGCCTCACTTTACTTTAATATGTGCAGCTACATTGAAGTCATC